>JAILJP010000020.1 GCA_024694625.1 Lachnospiraceae bacterium
TGTTTATGGGTGTATATATAACACATAAACAGTTGAGGCGAACAGTAGCTAGCAATAGTCTTTAACTGGCAATGCATTGGAAACAGAGGTGTGATCATGAAAATAATGCAGAATTCGGGAGTGCCCATTTATCAACAGATAGCAGATCAGTTTAGGGCAGATATCTTATCAGGGAAAATGAAAGAGGGTGAGTTCCTTCCCTCCATTCGTAGTCTTGCGAAAGAGTTGAAGATATCTGTAATCACCACCATGAAGGCATATGAAATGCTGGAGGCGGAAGGACTGGTTACAGCGGTTCAGGGCAAGGGCTTCTTGGTGAACGCGCAGGATAATGAACTTTTACGGGAACAGCATCTTCGAAATGTAGAGGCTGCTTTGACAGAAGCCATTCAGTCTGCGGAAATAGCCGGACTCAGCGATAAGGAGTTAAAAGATACATTAAATACTTTGTTAATGTTGAAAAAAGAGGAGCAGTAATAGGAGGAATTATGAATACAGAGAATATTATTACAGGTTCAAACATCAGTAAAAAATTTAAAAAGTTTGAATTGGATGTACCGGAATTAAAGGTTCCAAAGGGATATGTGACAGCTTTAATCGGTGAAAACGGAGCTGGAAAGTCAACCCTTTTAAATATTATGTCCGGAATCCGAATGGATTTTAAAGGAAAGCTGAATTATTTTGAAGATTTGCCTTCTGTAGATGCAGATGGAGTTCGTGAACGGATAGGATTTGTTACACCAAATGATTATTATTTCCCCGGCTGGACCATTTCTCAGATAGAAGATATGTCATCACTTTTGTTTGATAATTTTTCACCGGAAAGATTTGAAAGTCTTTTAAAAGAACTGGATGTACAGACAGAAGGATTTGGAAAGAAACAAAAGAAGATTTCTGAACTGTCTGATGGTAACCGTATGAAGGTTATGCTGGCAGGAGTCTGGGCAAGAAATGCTGATCTTTTGATTTTGGATGAGCCTGCGTCTCCCTTAGATCCTTTAATGAGAGAAAAGCTCTGTGATATGATTCGAACCTTTATGGAGGCCGGAGCAGGACAAAAGAGTGTCTTCTTTTCGACACACAATGTTACGGACATGGAAAACGTGACAGATTACTGCATCATTATGGAGCAGGGAAAAATTGTAGAAGAAGGCTTTGTGGAAGACTTGAAAGAAAAATATGTGCTTGTAAAGGGGGAATTGGATGTTTTTGATAAGGCTTCTAAAAATCTCATTTCCGTTACAAAGTCCAGCTATGGATTTGAAGGTCTGGCATATGCTGACAAGATGGATGGATTGTCAGGCATGGATTTAAGTTTTGAAACACCTACCCTTTCTCAGTTGTCTGTTGGCATTATGAGAAGCTATTCAAAGGTGGTATAGGAGGGGCGTATGAAAAACTATATCAAGTCTGCTTTATCCTTTTATCCGCTTCTTTACCGACTCTTTATGTTTGTGGCTGTTCCGGTAATTGAGCTTCTTGTGATGGGTTACATCTGGCTTATGAATGGAATGAAATTCGGTGGTGAATTATTTGCCATAGTGGTTCTTCCGGTAATGGTCTACTATTTGTCGGAAGCATGGACAGACGGGTTGATTTTTGGAAATTTTTCTGGTGGAAATAAGGCCTTCTATTTTAATTATTACTTGAGCTCTAAAAGAGGAATTAAAGTTTTAAAGAATGCGCTGAAAGGCGATTGCCTCCGTAGAGCATGTATGTCACTTTTTGTGACGGCCTTTTTAATACCGGAAGTGATTGGCACCTTTTATCAAAAGAAGAATGTAGAAATCGTATTTTATACTATGGAAATTAAGCCATTTTATAGAACGATGACATTTTGCGTATTGTTTACAGTGGTAATTGCCCTTGCAATATTTGCTGTTTTAACACTGGTAATCTGGGTTTCCAGATTCTTTGCTCTCATCTGGTTTGGCATGATGTTTGCATCTATGGGTACCATGCTGGTTGGTGGTATTTGTATATTGGCTTTGGAAAATGTTTTTGTTGCGTTGGTTGTGCTTCTGGTAATGGCTGTTGGAATAAACCATCTGTTTCAAAAAAGTGTAGTTCGGAAAGGAGAACGATGCTACTATGATGAATGATATAAAAACCGCCTTTGGGCTTATTAAATATACGGCAAGTAAAAGAACGGTTATGCCAGTAGTCATTATATACCCCCTACTTTGCCTGATGGATTTTACCTTATATAAATCCTTGTTTATTACACCTTTGTGTATTGGCCTTATCCCAATTATTTTGCTTCAGTACATTTATGCTGCAGAAATGGCAGGCTTTGTATCTACAGGAGCTCGAAGGAAAAAGACCTTAATCAACGGAACCTTTGGAGTTCTTTGCATATCGTCGGCTGTGGCCTATGCACTTGTGGTAGTAATTCTTAAAATTGAATTGATGCTAGTGGATAAGGGATTACTGGAAAAAGATATGGCTTATCCACCTCAGGCGGCTTTTCTTATGATATCCATAGTACTTGGGGTCTTTTTGGTGCTTGCACCTTTTATGTACCGAAAGTACATTCTTACTATGGTTATATTTATTCCTTTCTGTGGCTTGGTAGGTGGAGTTGTTGGATTTACAGCAGGAACAATGGGTGCTCTGGAATATGAGATGGGTGATAATTTGCGAATTCTGGGAGTTTTGACAAGTTTTCGAGGTATGGCTATCTTAAGTTTCGTCATAATAATCATTGGCCACTGTTTATTCTATGCCACATCTCATTTGATGTATAAGTATCCTATGGATCGATTCGCCTTCCGTCAGATGTTTAGAGAAAAGAAAAGTAAAGCTTAACGGCGAATGATTAAATACAAAATTTTGCGTGAAAATCTCATATAAAATGACAGAAAATCCCTTGAAAATAGGGATTTTCGTTGCATTTGGCCACTGTTTGCTTTAAAATCAGAAAGAATAGCAAAATGCTAGGATTTAAGAAAGAAGATTACAGGAGCAAAACATGGCAAAAATTAGTGATGTATTAAAAGATAATAAACCAACTCTGTCTTTTGAGGTCTTTCCTCCGAAGACCGAGGATAAATATGAGGGTGTAGAACAAGCGGCTTTGGAAATAGCCAATCTACATCCTTCTTTTATTAGTGTGACTTACGGAGCAAACGGAGGAACCAGACGCTACACATCTGATATTGCCGGAGATATTGCAAAAACCGGAGTGCCCTCTTTGGCACACTTGACCTGCGTGGCTTCTGATAAAGCCAGCGTAGATGAGGCAATCGCCATTTATAAGGAAAAAGGAATTGAAAATATTTTAGCCCTTCGTGGTGATTTGCCCCAGGGAGTGGATGCCCTTCCTTCTGACGCAGATTTTTTACATGCCAGTGATTTGATTGCCTATATAAAGACAAAGGGTGATTTTTGCATTGGCGGAGCTTGCTATCCCGAGGGACATCCGGAAGCAACCAATAAGGACGAAGATATTTTAAATATTAAAAAGAAAGTCGAAGCAGGATGCGAGTTTTTGACCACTCAGATGTTTTTTGAAAACTCTATTATGTTTAACTATATGTATCGATTAAGGGAAGCGGGAGTAAATGTTCCCATCTGTGCCGGTATTATGCCCATTACCAATGCGGCTCAGGTGAAGCGTTCCATTCAGCTTTCCGGTTCTGTCATGCCGCCTAGATTTTTGGCTTTGGTGGATCGCTTTGGAGACAATCCAAAAGCTATGAAGCAGGCAGGTATTGCCTATGCTACAGATCAGATTATTGATTTGATTGCAAATGGCATCAATCATATTCACGTATATTCCATGAATAAACCGGAAGTGGCAGAAGCTATTTCCAAAAATTTGTCAGATATTATAGCGTCATAAGATGAAATACGAAACACAAAGACTTGGGAAAATCCCTTTTGAAATCAACCGGAGGGAGTTATACATTTACGCCGGCTATCGCGGTACGGCTACGCCGGATGAGGCAGTTTTGTCACTGATTGAAGAATGTATTCAGGAAGTGGAAGAAGCGTCCGAAATACGGGGCATTCTAAAGTGGTGTCAAATCGTCCACGAAAAGGACGACAATGGAAATGAGATGGATGACGTGTTTTTCATTGGAGATTTTCATGTAAAAAGCCAAGCTTTGGGGAAAAATCTAAAAGGATGCCGAGATGCCATTTTGGTTGGGGCGACATTGTCACCATCCATTGATTTACTTCTCCATCGTTATTCTCGTTTGCAGATTACAAAAAGTGTTTTGATGCAGGCCACTGCGGCGGCTTATATTGAGGCGTATTTGGACGAGATTCAGCGTATGGTGAAAAAGGAGTTGGCACCGGAGGGCCTTTCACTTCGTCCCAGGTTTTCGCCGGGGTTTGCGGACTTTACCACAGAGTATCAGGCTCCTTTTTTGGAGGCACTGGATGCGGGAAGAACCTTGGGTATTACGTTGGCTCACAATTCCAATATGATGGTGCCGTCGAAATCCGTTACTGCGGTGATGGGGATTTGCAAAGCAGGAACAGAGGCGGTGGCGCCTATGAAAATGTGACCTAAGTGTATGCATAGATGATATATAAGAAAAAGATTACGAGGAAATCATGAAAGCATTTATTGAAAAATCCATTCAAAATCAAAGTTATATATTTTTTGACGGTGGCATGGGAACTTATTTACAGAGCCATGGCTTAGAGCAGGGACAGTTGCCGGAAACCTTCAATTTGGATAAGCCTCAGGTACTGAAGGATTTGGCAAAGCTTTATTTGGAAGCCGGCGCCAATGTAATTAACACCAACACCTTTGGAGCGAATCGTCTGAAGTTCCCTATGGATGATCCAAAGTATCCCATTGATAAAATCGTGACCTCCGCTGTGGAAAATGCAAAGGAAGTAAGAGATGCCTATGTGAAGGAGCATCCGGATAGGGATGCTTTTGTGGCACTGGATATCGGCCCTACGGGAAAACTGTTGGCGCCTCTTGGAAATTTGGATTTTGAAGAAGCGGTTTCTATTTTTAAACAAGTGATTTCCATTGGTGCCAAAGCCGGTGCAGATTTGGTTTTGATTGAAACCATGAGTGATTCCTATGAATTAAAGGCAGCAGTTTTGGCGGCAAAGGAAGCCTGTGATTTGCCGGTGATTGCCACCGTTATTTTTTCGGAAAACGGAAAACTCTTAACCGGAGGGGAACCCAAAGGAGTGGTAGCCCTTTTGGAAGGTCTGGGTGTGGATGCCCTAGGTGTTAACTGTGGTTTGGGACCTGTTGAAATGAAAGGGATTGTTGCAGATATGGCAGCAGCTGCTTCCATACCGGTAGTGGTAAATCCCAATGCTGGTCTTCCTCGTGTGGAAAACGGTGTGACCTATTTTGATGTGACTCCGGATGAGTTTTCAAAAACCATGGTTGAGATAGCCGAAGCCAACAACAATGTCCTTGGCCTTGGTGGATGCTGTGGAACAACACCGGATCATATTCGGGCTTTGGTGGATGCTTTAAAGGATAAAAAAGCAAATCCCGTGGAGCCTTGCGAAGATACAGTAGTAAGTTCCGGTATGGGTCATGTAGTGTTAAGTGACCATCCGGTGGTAATCGGAGAACGAATCAATCCTACCGGAAAGAAAAAAATGAAGCAGGCCTTGGTGGATGATGATATGGAATACATCTTAAATGAAGGCGTGACAGAGGAAGAAAACGGTGCACACATTTTGGATGTTAACGTTGGTCTTCCGGAGATTGATGAGCCGGCGATGTTAAAACGGGCCATCTACGAACTTCAGGGAATTTGTACCTTGCCCCTTCAGATTGATACCACGGATATGGTAGCAATGGAGGGCGCTATGCGTATTTATAACGGAAAGCCCATGATTAACTCTGTAAACGGAAAACAGGAGATGATGGACGCGGTCTTCCCGTTGGTAAAAAAATACGGTGGTGTTGTAGTATCCCTTCTTTTGGATGAAGATGGAATCCCCGATTCTGTTGAAGGAAGAATGAAAATTGCGGAGAAGATTTATGCCAATGCAGACAAGTGGGGAATCCCCAGAAAAGACATTGTCTTTGATGCGTTGGTAATGACCATTTCCACAGATTCTTCTGCAGCAAAAATCACCTTGGATACGGTGCGTCGAATTACAGAAGAGTACGGTGCATGTACGGTATTGGGGGTATCCAATGTTTCTTTTGGTCTACCCAGACGTGATTTGATTAATACTGCTTTTTATACAGCAGCTTTGAATAACGGTCTTACCGCCGGAATTATCAACCCTTCTTCGAAGGCGATGATGGGGGTATATTACTCCTTTATGGCAATTCGGGGATATGATGCCCAGTGCTTGAATTTCATCGATCATTTTGCCGGTACTGTTTCACCGGAAATGCAGTTGAAAAAAGCCCTTGAAAGTGGAAGCCTTTCCGCCGCAGGAGGAGAGGAAAATGATACTGCGGAAGGCAGTGGTGATATTTCCAAAACTCCCCTGGGAGGAGCCATTGTAAAAGGATTAAAAGATAAGTGCGGAAAACTGACGGAAGAGCAGATTAAATCCGGAACGGATCCTTTGGACATTATCAATCATTATATTGTGCCGGCACTGGATGTGGTGGGCCAGGGATTTGAAAAGAATACCATCTTTTTGCCTCAGCTTTTAATGAGCGCGGAAGCGGCTCAGGCATGTTTTGATGTGATCAAAAACGAGTTGAAAAGCGCCGGTGTGGAAAGCGAGTCCAAGGGCAAGGTAATCGTTGCAACTGTAAAGGGAGATATTCACGATATTGGAAAAAATATTGTGAAGGTGCTTTTGGAAAACTATTCCTTTGATGTCATCGACCTTGGAAAGGATGTGCCACCGGAAGTAGTGGTGGAAACCGCCATCAAAGAAAATGTGCATTTGATAGGTTTGTCTGCTTTAATGACAACCACAGTGGTTTCTATGGAGGACACCATTAAGGCCCTTCGGGAGGCAAAGGTGGACTGTGAGGTCTGCGTGGGTGGTGCCGTATTAAACCAGGAATATGCCGATATGATTGGCGCTGATGCCTATTGTAAGGATGCGATGCAAACCGTTCGTTTTGCGGAAGAGTATTTTGCAAAACATCCGGAATTCGTATAGGTTTTTACGGAAATTCCCATTATTTGAAATCCGGGGAAAAGTAGGGATCTTTCCTTGATTTATGGAAAATGCCGTGATAAAATCATATCGATTTTAGTGAAAAGAGGATTATTTTTTAATACCGCATCAAATTGCTCCCAATTTTTTGGGAGCTTTTTATATGGAGATTTTAGACATGGAAGAACAGAAAAAACTGAAAATGACAAAAAAGAGATTTATGGTATATTTCCGAGATTTTTGGATTATTATCTTAGGAACCACCATTGTTTCTTTCGCAATTAAGTATTTATTCGATCCGGCAGGAATGGTAACTGGAGGCGTTTCCGGTTTAGCAATTGTGGTTCGATACTTAAGTTTGAATTTTGGACCTTTTGAAATTCCTTTGTGGGTAACAAACCTTGTATTAAACATTCCGATTTTTTTGTTTGCCTGGTGGACGGAAGGGTTCAAACGAATTATTCGAACCGGTCTGGCTTTTGTGGTTATGACTGCAGAACTTTATTTTTTCCCGGATCATGTATTTGTAGCAGACAATCCCCTTTTGACCTGCGTGTATGGTGGTATCTGTTTTGGTGCCGGAACCGGCTTGCTGTTATTGGCAAAGGCGACTACCGGTGGAACAGATATGCTGGGAAATTCCTTGGCAAAGTATTTGCGACATGTTCCCGTGGGACGTTTGATTGAATATTTGGATGGAGCAGTGGTAATTGTAGGTGCCTTTGTCTTTGGTATGGAGCAGACCTTATATGCGATTATTTCCGTGTTTATTATGGGCCGCGTAATTGATTACATTGTGGATCATGGAAAAAAGGCAAAGATGGCTCTTATTATTTCCAGCAAGCCTCAGGAAATCACCGATACCATTTTAAAGGATTTGGACCGCGGCGTTACCAGTTTAAAGGGTGTTGGAGAATTTACAAAAAGCGAGCGCAAGGTATTGATTTGTATCTGTACACAGCGTGATGTGCCTTTGATCAAAGATATTGTAAAGGAATATGATAAAAAAGCGTTCTTCATTGTGGGAAATGTATCTGAAGCAATGGGAGAAGGCTTTGTAGAAAAGTGGTTTTAAAACAGAGGGAGGTATTCTGTTTTGAATATATATGATGGAAAGAAAACAGCCTACCGATTCGGTAGGCTGTTGGTTTACAAAGAAGGGGTATTCTTTGTAAAAGTATGTATTGTATGAAAAGTATATAGTGGAGGCTAATTCATTTAGGCAAGTCCTGCGAGAGATGCTCCAAGATCTTCTAATGCAGAAATAGTTTCTGCATCGGGCTCGCCAAGGAAGGTAACTCCCTCGTCGTTAACAACGGTTGCACCTGCGCTTTTGCAGCGATCTTCCCAATCGCGCATCCATTCACAGTTGCCCCAGCCGTAAGAACCGAAAAGGCCAATCTGTTTTCCGGCGATGCTGCCTTCCAACTCAGCCATAAAGGGTTCCATTTCACCTTCTTCTAACTGTTCGGCGCCCATGGAAGGACAGCCCAAAGCGAAGGCTTTATCTGCTGCTAAATCTGCAGCACTAACAGCGGATACCGGTAAAACTTCTGCTGAACCACCGGCATTTGTTACACCGTTTGCAATGGCGTTTGCCATAGCTTCTGTATTTCCGGTACCACTCCAATAAACAATTTTTACTGAACTCATCAACTTTCATCCTTTCTTTGTAAGTATCCATTCCTCAAATACTAACCAACTTTTGATATTTCAGATTCTTCATCCAAAAGTTCCTTTAAGGTGTAGCCTGAAATAATCTTGTGAACAACAGCTTCTTTTTCTTCTTCAAACTGTAAAAACAGTGCTTTTGTATTTTCTACGTTTTCGTAAACCTTCCAATAGCCACTGTAAAGGCTGTTTTGTCCTAAGTGTTCCATAAAACCTTTTACGTCACAAAGGGGATAGCCTAAAAAGATACCGATTTCATGAGGAAAGGCGATTTCGCCGTTGCCATAGAAAAAGATTCTTTTTGCAAGCTGATTTAAAAGATGCATCGGGTCAATCTTTGCTTCGTAACCAAGTCGAATTAGAAATTCATGTACGTCTGGCTGGGAGAGATAAAAAATAAAATCCTGTTCACGATAGAGAAAAAGAATTAATTTATTATCTCTAGCCTTTAATAGGCGATAGGAAATATCCGTTTCCTGTAGGATGTTTCGAATTCCTGCGAAATCGCATTTGTCGATGGTCATGATATTGGAAATCTTGCTACGCATCAAAAGGGGAGCACAATGCATACCAATCATTAGGGTAAGCCGCTCTTTTTGATTCTTTTGCAGGTTCCATTCCATGATTTCTGTAATTGACATTTACGACTCCTTGACTGTTAGTAAAGACTAACGTTAGTTGTTCCTAACACAATATACTATGACTGAAATATATTTGCAAGTCTTTTTTGAAAAAAATTTTTGTTTACCTGTTTTTTACCGGAAAACATTATGAATATACTGTGAAAACCAGCTACCATTCATAGACAAAAAAATAGAATTGTTTTATTATGATAAGTAGAAAATTTACGTATGTATAAAATAAAGGAGAGGAATTATGTTTGATAATCTTGTAGAAAAATTAAAAAGCATTCGATTGCATATTACCGCTTCCGCTGTTGCATGTGTTGCTTTGGGAGTTGTATTTTTAATCTGGCCTGCGCAGGTTACCAATGTGATTACCTTTGTGGTGGGAGCATTGCTGATTGCTTTCGGAGCGATTCAGGTAATTACCAAAATTGTAAATGACGAGCATCGTTCCAGCGGATTATTGGTTGGACTTTTAATTGTAATAATTGGTATTTTCATTATTGTGAATTCCAAATTGGCTGTATCACTGATCCCTATGGTAATTGGTGTGGTTTTAGTGGTTTCCGGTATTCAGGAATTGTCATTGGCAATTACAGCCAAAAATGTCGATGCATCTAAATGGGGATGGATGGTTGCAGGAGCAGTGCTTACCATTTTGTTTGGTATCCTATGCATTTGCGTTGCATTTAATATTGTTACCATTGCTATGAGACTTTTGGGACTTTTCCTTATTTACGATGGTGTATCCTCTATGCTTATGGTTCACCATGTAAATGTTGCAGAACGTGTGGTGGATTCCACCATTACCAAAGAAGAAGATGTGGATGATTTCTTTTAAGGTGATACGATGCGAGTAGAAAGATTTAAAATGGAGCGTACCGGTCTTTTGAAAGAGGGAGATGTACTTTCCATTAAAGAATATGAATTACCTACCTCTTATTATTATATGTTGGGACATGCCTATGCCATGTCTGCCAACTATTCTACATTGGAGCGAATTAAATCCACGGAGGGGACAGTTCAAAAAATCGAAAAGACGCCCAAAGGCTATTACGTGGATGTAGCCTTGGACGAATAGGATGAAAGAATGAGATATATTCCGGTCAATCAATTAAAAGAAGGAATGGTATTGGGGCAGGAACTCCAGGATGCTTCCGGACGGATGCTTTTGGAGAAGCATACACCCCTTTCAAAAGAGAATATTTCCTATATCAGCTTCTTGGAGGTTGGGGGATTATATATTGAAGATGATTTTTCAAAAGATGTGGAAATCAAATCGGTCGTTCAATCTGAGGTAAA
The DNA here is from genome assembly GCA_024694625.1 of Lachnospiraceae bacterium. Classification (GTDB taxonomy): domain Bacteria; phylum Bacillota; class Clostridia; order Lachnospirales; family Lachnospiraceae; genus JAILEN01. The sequence goes on from JAILJP010000020.1 coordinate 10,668, forward strand.
AAAGACATCCCTGCATTTGGTTTTTGATCTTTTTGGACAGCTGACCGACGGAGAGGAAAATCCGGAGGAAAAGGCTTTTCAGGAAAACGTACAAAACGTGGTAAACGATGTTTTGGAAAACCGGGATGTGGTTTACAACTTAATGGAAGTACGTACCTACGATAACTATACCTATTATCATTCGGTAAATGTGGGAGTGCTTTCCGGAGTTATCGGTGCAAAGATGGGCTTGTCGGAACAGGATTTAAAGTATGTGGTTACTGCCGGTTTTTTGCATGATATTGGAAAGGTCTTTATTGATCCGGAAATTATAAATGCCCCTAGGCGGCTGGATGAACAGGAACGGATTCACATGATGGAACATCCCAGAAAGGGAAGCGATTTCTTGCGAGACCATTATTCTTTCCCTGCGGACATTACCACAGCGGTGTACGAGCACCACGAATGGTATGACGGAGGCGGATACCCCTGTAGAAAGCAGGGAGATGAAACTCTTTTGATTTCCCGTATCCTAAAAGCTGCGGATGTATATGATGCAATGACCTCCAATCGCCCTTATCATGATTCCTATCTTCCTTCCGAAGTGTTGGAGTATATCATGGGTCGAAGCGGTATGGAGTTTGATCCTGAAGTGGTAAAGGTGATGGTTCAGGAATTGTGCGTATATCCGGTGGGCTGTGAAGTGGTATTGTCCAACGGAGAACGGGCTTTGGTAGTGGAAAATCACAAGGGTTATGCCTTAAGGCCCACGGTAAAATTTGTATCCAACGAACGAATCATTGATTTGACCGCCGACAGAAATGCTTGGAATCTTACAATTGTAAAACTGATGGTGTAGGAGATTATATGTCAATACAGAGCAAGAACGCCATTGATTTATTGCTTTCGGAAAGCTTTAAAGAAATTGCAGTTACGAAACCCATTGAAAAAATTACAATAAAAGAAATAACAGATAAGGCCGGTGTGATTCGGCCTACTTTTTACAATCACTTTCAAGATAAGTATGAATTGCTGGAATGGATTGTGCAGACGGAATTGATTGACCCCATGGACCCCATGATTGATCAGGGACAGCTAAAGGAAGCAGTGGTCAATGCCCTAACTTTAATGAGTAAGGAAAAGGAGTTCTATGTAAAAGCGGTTCGGCTGGAAGGCCAGAACTCCTTTAAAGAGATTCTGGTACAAAAAGTAACGGAACTGATTTTGAAGAAACTGGATTCTCGGAAGATTCAGGAAAAAATCACCTACCCTTGGCTGACGGCAAGGCGTACGGCAGAGTTTTTTGCCAGTACATTTTGCTACGCCGTTATTCAGTGGGTGGAAGACGGAATGCGCGTACCCATTGATGATGTGGTTGGGGTGTTTGTATTCTTGGCGGTAAATTCCCCTGTGGACATGATTGAAATGCTGGAATGAAATACAAAAGAGCCGGATTGAATATGTTGTTTTTTTAAGATGGCACATATACTTTAAGTTGGATTTTTTGGATTGGAGAAATTATGAATCTTTTTATAAGTATTTTGATCATAGTAGGTATTAGTCTGGATGTGTTTGCCACCATGGAGGTGGAAGGAGCTATGGTTCCGGAAATTAAAAAAACTCCTTTGGCAATCGCTTGCACCATTACCACAGGATTGAGTTTGATTTTCTTTTTTGGCGGTTATTTGGTGTGTTACGAAATTAATGAACATGATGTTTTTATGTATGAGCAGTTGACAGCTTCCGTGATTGCTGCTGTGGTATTTGCTCTTTTGGGAGTACGCCTTATTGTGAAGGCAGTACAAAAGGAATTTGTTCACGAGAGCAGACGGGAACTGGGAATCCGCACCTATATAAAGCTGATTGTAGTTACCTCATTTTATATTTTGGCAGCAGGTTGTGCTTGCGGCTTTATCGAAGCCAACGCCTATGTGCTTTTGGTCACAATGGTGATTTGTTTTATCGCGGTGGTTGTCTTTGGTATTTTAACAGGATATCACTATGGTTTTGAGAAAAAGACCATTGCCTATGCTTTTGGTGCAGTGCTTTTGTGGATCGCAGGTATTTATGTTTTAGTTACGGGAATTATCCCCGGATTGTAATATGGCAGCAAAAAGAACGTTAGAAATTTTAAAGCGATTGGATGATACCTATGGTACTGAGATGATTTGTTATTTGAATCACGAGACACCATGGCAGCTTCTAATCGCTGTTATTTTAAGTGCCCAGTGTACGGATGCCCGGGTAAATATTGTTACAAAGGATCTGTTTACAAAGTATCCGGATTTGAATGCCTTTGCCAATGCCTCTTTGGCGGAGATGGAAGAGGATATTCGCTCTACCGGGTTTTATCACAACAAGGCAAAAAACATTATTGCCTGTGCGAGAATGCTTCTTGAAAAACATGGTGGGAAAGTGCCGGATACCTTAGAAGAGTTGATTGCCCTTCCGGGGGTGGGACGAAAGACCGCCAATGTGATTTTGGGAAACATTTACCACAAACCCAGTGTGGTGGTGGATACCCATGTGAAGCGTATTTCCAAGCGATTAGGATTTACAAAGGAAGAAGATCCGGAGAAAATTGAATACGATCTTATGAAAAAATTACCGAAGGATCATTGGATTTTATACAATATCCAAATCATAACCTTCGGTAGAGAAATATGTTTCGCACGAAATCCCAAATGTGAGATTTGTCCACTGCAGGATTTGTGCAAGGCGAAATAGAATTATTTTGAAATTACGGTGAATCCCTATATTAATCCGGCTCGCCGGAAGTATGGGAGCTTAGTTCAAAGTTTTCTGTATCGGGAATCAAAGAATCCAGGTAAGTAAATATTTTGTGTTCCAAGAGCAGGTGGAGAGGTTCTACCTGTTCTTTTATTGTCTTGATTTTTCGCTCTTGGTGTAATGCGACATAACAGTCTCCCAGCAAGGTATAGTTTGAAGAAACATCGCTTTTTACTGCTGCCCCAAACTCAAATACCTTTGCAGCAGATTCATAGTCGCCTTTTTGCATCAGTGCTTTTCCGTAGTCCGTTAATAAAATAGCCATTTGGTTGAAGTTTTCACCGATGTCGCTCATTACCTGAAGATTGTCGGTGCCATATTCCAATTGAAGCTCAGTGTTTGTCTTTCCGGTTAGATTATAAATCTTTTGCTTGGACAGAGCGCTCAGCTGATCTTCCAGTAAAATGATTTCATCATCGTCGTACTTTCCAAAAGGAAAAGAAGAAATAGGGATGGAAATATAGTGCAAAGTGGAAATGTCTTTGGTAGGTGTGTGTTTTGCCTGCTCTTCTTTTGCCCAGAATTGATGAATCTTTTCATCCCGCCGTCTATTTAACGTGGCAAAGCGAAAGGCTAAAAACAAAACAAAAATTATAAAAGCCGCTAAAAAGGGAAATTGCATATATGTGACTCCTTCGTTTCATATTCTTACCAAAATATACTAAAAATGCTTCCTATTTTCAATGATTTCAGTAGGAAAAGACGTTTAACTTTCGTGAACTTCTATGGTAAAATGTTGAGTTGAGTAAACAGAAAGAAGAAAAGCCTTATGGAAAAGGGAAAAGTACCTGAGAACGTATTGAAACGTTCTGTTATGAAACAAATTACAAAAAGAAGACCTGAAGTGGTTTTAGGCTCCGGTGTTGGTGAAGATTGTGCGGCAGTTCAGTTAGAAGAGGATGAAATCCTGGTGATGTCCACAGATCCCATTACCGGTGCAACGGTGGATATCGGAGACTTGGCTGTGCTGGTAACAGTAAATGATTTGGCATCCTCCGGAGCAGAACCTATAGGTATTCTTCTTACGATAATGCTTCCCGTAAAGAGTCGGGAAATTGTTTTGAAAAATATTATGAGTCAGGTTTCGGCGGCCTGTGCCAAAGCCAATGTTCAGATTATGGGTGGCCATACAGAGGTAACGGATGTGGTAAATCAACCACTGATTTCCGTAACCGGTGTGGGCAAGGTAAAAAAAGGAAAACTTGTCACCACCTCCGGGGGAGAACCGGGGATGGACATTTTGGTGACCAAGTGGATTGGTTTGGAAGGAACTTCCATTATTGCAAAAGAAAAAGAGGAAGAACTTTTAACCAGACTTCCGGCGTCCATTATAAATCGCGGGAAAAACTTTGATTCCATGATCTCTGTTTTAACGGAAGGTTTGACGGCAGCAGCTTACGGAGTCGCGGCTATGCATGATATAACCGAAGGCGGTATTTTCGGCGCCCTTTGGGAAGTGGGAGAAGCTTCCGGCGTTGGGATGGAGGTGGATTTGAAAGCCATTCCCATTCGACAGGAAACCGTTGAGATTTGTGAGTTCTTTAATATCAATCCCTATCAGTTGATCTCCAGTGGATCTATGTTGATGCTGGCTAAGGATGGAGAAGGATTGAAACAAAGATTGGAAGAAGTCGGAGTGGCCTGCTCCATTATTGGAAAGACCATGGAAGAAAACGACAGGGTGATTGTACGGGATGGAGAAAGACGGTTTTTGGAACCGCCGGCCACCGATGAATTATATAAGGTTTTTAATTAAACGGAGGAAAAGATGAGAGAAAAGATTTTAAGTTACATGGAGAAAAATGCCAGAATTGATTTAAAGGATCTGGCAACTGTTTTAGGCGAAGATGAAGTTTCCATTATGAATGAATTGGAAAAAATGGAAGCGGAAAATATTATTGCAGGATATCACACGATGATTAACTGGGATAAGGCTGGTGTGGAAAAAGTAACAGGAATGATTGAAGTTCGAGTTACACCTCAAAGAGGAATGGGATTTGACAAGGTAGCAAATCACATTTATAACTATCCCGAAGTTTCTTCTGTATATTTGATTTCCGGTGGATTTGATTTCATGGTAATCATTGAAGGAAAGACCCTTCGTGAGGTTGCAGAATTTGTATCCAACAAGTTGTCTGCTTTGGATTCTGTTTTAAGCACAAAGACAAACTTTATTTTGAAAAAATACAAAGAGGCAGGAACCATTTTGGTGGATAAGCCCCATGATGAAAGGATGAAAATGTCACTATGAGAAATCCTTTATCAAAAACAATTGTAAATATTCAGCCTTCCGGAATCCGAAAGTTTTTTGATATCGTCAGCGAAATGGACGATGCGATTTCCTTGGGTGTGGGTGAACCGGACTTTGATACTCCTTGGCGCGTCAGAGATGAGGCAATCTATTCTCTGGAGCAGGGACGTACCTTTTATACTTCGAACTCCGGCTTGAAAGAATTAAAGGAAGAAATCTCTTCCTATTTGATGAGAAAGTATGATTTAACCTACCATCCTGCAAATGAAATTTTTGTTACCGTAGGTGGTAGTGAAGCTATTGATTTGGCCTTTCGCGCTATGTTGGATTCCGGTGATGAGGTTTTGATTCCTCAGCCTAGCTATGTTTCTTATGAGCCATGTGCGATTTTGGCAAATGGTACACCGGTGATTATTGACTTAAAAGAAGAAAACGAATTCCGCTTAACTGCTCAGGAATTGGAAGATGCCATTACCGAAAAGACAAAGATTTTGGTTTTGCCCTTCCCCAACAATCCTACCGGTGCCGTTATGGAGTGTAAGGATTTGGAGGCCATCGCAGAAGTGATCATCAAGCATGATATTTTTGTGATGACAGATGAGATTTATTCGGAATTAAGCTATGGGGAAGAACCCCACGTTTCCATTGCATCTCTTCCGGGGATGAAGGAGAGAACCGTTTATATCAACGGATTCTCAAAGGCGTTTGCCATGACCGGTTGGAGACTTGGATATGTATGTGCGCCTCATGAAATAATTGCGCAGATGTTAAAGATTCATCAGTTTGCCATTATGTGTGCACCTACAACCAGTCAGTATGCCGCAGTGGAAGCCCTTCGCAGTTGCGATGATGAAGTGGCTGCCATGAAAGAAGAATACAATGGCAGACGTAGATATTTGATGGCACGTTTTAAAGAAATGGGATTGCAGTGTTTCGAACCTTACGGAGCATTTTATGTATTCCCTTCTATTAAAGAATTTGGAATGACTTCTGATGAATTTGCCACAAAGCTTTTGGAAAGCAAAAAAGTGGCAGTGGTTCCCGGCACAGCCTTTGGAGCCAGCGGCGAGGGATTTATTCGAATTTCCTACGCGTATTCATTAGACCAGTTGAAGTTGGCACTCGACCGTATGGAAGAGTTCATTTCTGAGTTGCGTAATTAATAATTAGAAAACTAATTAATAATCGACGAACGTGCCGCCGCGAGCCATGGGAGGCCACCCCACGCGGAGTTAGCTTTGATTCTATATGAAAGAATTAGAATACATATTTTTCAAAGCGTCGAGCGCGGGAGGGGCCCATGCGGGAGGCGGGCAATCGACTATAACTTATTTAGGAGCAAATTAGAATGGCACACTTAAATATCGTATTATACGAGCCGGAGATTCCGGGCAACACCGGAAACATCGGGCGAACCTGCTATGCAACAGGTACAAGATTGCATTTAATAGAGCCTTTGGGCTTTATCTTAAATGATAAGACGCTGCAAAGAGCAGGTATGGATTATTGGAAAAACTTAGACGTAATTCGTTATGATGATTGGCAGGATTTCTTGGATAAAAATCCCGATGCCAAGATTTATTACGCAACTACGAAAGGAAAGCATGTGCACACTGAAGTTCAGTATGAAGAGGATGCTTACATTATGTTTGGTCCGGAATCCAGAGGAATCCCGGAAGAGATTTTGGTGGAGCATCCGGATGAGTGTGTAAGAATTCCCATGATGGGAGAAACCCGTTCCTTAAATCTTTCCAATTCCGTAGCAGTTATTTTATATGAAGCACTGCGACAGAATGATTTTTCACAAATGAAGTTGGAGGGCGAACTGCATCGCCTTCATTGGTAGTTATGAATATTATTGAAGCAAAACAATTGGTACATGAATTCTTCAGAAGAGATGAAGAAGGAAATATAGAAGGAATCCAGGTGGCCTTGAACAAGGTGGATTTGAAAGTGGAAGCCGGTCAGTTTATATCCATTTTGGGACATAACGGATCCGGAAAATCCACATTGGCAAAGCACATCAATGCCCTTTTGACACCTTCCGATGGAACCCTTTATGTGGATGGCAAGGACACTGCCGACAGCAACAATGAGTTGGCAATCCGTCAGTCTGCAGGGATGGTTTTCCAAAATCCCGACAATCAGATTATTGCCTCCATCGTGGAAGAGGATGTGGGATTTGGACCGGAAAATATGGGTGTTCCCACAGATGAAATTTGGGAAAGAGTGGAGCGGTCTTTGAAGTCCGTTGGAATGTGGAAGTATCACGCCCATTCTCCTAACAAGCTTTCCGGAGGACAAAAGCAGCGCGTAGCCATTGCCGGGGTTATGGCCATGGAACCGAAGTGCATTATTTTGGATGAGCCTACGGCGATGTTGGATCCTGACGGTCGAAAAGAAGTTATTAAGGTCGCTCATGAATTAAACCGCAAAAAAGGAATGACGGTGATTCTGATTACCCATTACATGGAAGAAGTTGTGGGTTCCGATTATGTCTATGTCATGGACAAAGGTAAGGTGGTAATGGAAGGCGAGCCGAGAGACATTTTCTCAAGAGTGGATGAGTTAAAGTCTCATCGTATGGATGTCCCCCAGATTACCCTATTGGCCCATGAATTAAAAAAGAGCGGATTGGATATTCCTGATGGAATTTTAACCAGAGAGGAGCTTATCAATGTCCTTAATCTTGGATAAGGTATCATATAAATACAGCACCGGTACAGCATACGAAGTAACAGCGCTAGACCAGGTGTCTTTAAAAATTGAGGATGGTCAGTTTATCGGTATTATCGGACATACCGGCTCTGGGAAATCTACTCTGATTCAGCATTTGAACGGTCTTTTGAAGGCGACTGAGGGTAGTATTTATTACAACGGTCAGGATATTTACGATAAAGATTATGATTTGAAAGACCTTCGTACCCAGGTGGGAATGGTATTTCAGTATCCGGAGCATCAGTTGTTTGAAACTACTGTTTTTGAAGATGTAAAGTTTGGCCCGAAGAATCAGGGCTTGGATGATAAGGAAGCCACACTTCGTGCTTATGAGGCACTGCGTAGCGTGGGATTTCCGGAAGACTACTATGACCAATCGCCTTTTGAACTGTCCGGAGGACAAAAGCGTCGGGCTGCCATTGCCGGGGTTTTGGCCATGAAACCGGCAGTTTTGATTTTGGATGAGCCTACAGCAGGATTGGATCCAAAAGGTAGAGATGAGATACTGGGTCTGATTTCCGATATGCATAAAAAAACGGGAAATACTGTCATTTTGGTTTCTCATAGCATGGAGGATGTAGCGAACTATGTAGACCGAATTATCGTAATGAACGATGCAAAGGTTTATATGGATGGAACGCCCAAAGAGGTATTTGGCCGGGCGAAGGATTTGGAAGAAATCGGATTGGCGGTTCCGGAAGTGACTTATCTTATGATGGAATTGAAAAACCGCGGTTGGAATGTGGATGTAAGTGCAACCACAGTTGAAGAAGGAAAGAATGAGATTTTAAAACTGAAAGGCATGAACGCATAAAAAATGTTTCGAGAAATAACCATTGGACAATATTATCCGGCAGAGTCCCGTCTGCATCGATTGGACCCCAGAGTGAAGCTGTTTGGTACTTTGATTTATTTAATCAGTATTTTTATCGCAAATGATATTTGGGGATTTTTGTTTTTGACAGTGATGCTTGGGGTGGTGATTGGACTTTCAAAAGTTCCTTTTTCTTATATGGTAAAAGGACTTAAGGGAATCGTTACCCTTTTGATTATTGCCGGTGTATTTAATCTATTTATGACGCCGGGGCAGACCTTGGCACAGTTGGGACCTTTGACGATTTCCGACGTGGGATTGAAAAATGCAGTGCTTATGACGGCACGAATGATTTTTTTGATTATTGGAACGTCCATTATGACCCTTACAACGACGCCCAATCAATTAACAGATGGATTGGAAATATCCTTAGCTCCTTTGACATTGATCAATGTTCCGGTGCATGAGATTGCATTAATGATGTCCATTGCCCTTCGTTTTATTCCTATTTTAGTGGAAGAGACGGATAAAATTATGAAAGCGCAAATGGCAAGAGGAGCAGACTTTGAAAGTGGCGGCATTGTGAAAAAAGCAAAGGCCATGGTTCCCCTTTTGGTTCCCTTGTTTGTCTCTGCCTTTCGTCGTGCATCGGATTTGGCATTGGCCATGGAAGCCAGATGTTATCACGGTGGCGAGGGAAGAACAAAAATGAAACCGCTACGTTACGAAGAATATGACAAACGGGCCTATGTTTGGATTGTGTTGTATCTTTTGGTTTTGATTGTTATTAGGGTAGTTTTTTAATATGAGAGTAAAACTTGTTGTTGCATATGATGGCACCGCTTACTGCGGGTGGCAGATACAACCAAACGGTATTACGGTTCAGCAGGTGTTAAATGAAACCCTATCTCAGTTTTTTCATCAGGAAATCGCTGTGGTGGGAGCCAGCCGGACAGATTCCGGCGTTCACGCACTTTGCAATGTGTGTGCCTTTGATGTGGATACCAGGATGCCGGCGGACAAGATTTCCTATGCATTGAATCAGTTTTTACCGGATGATATTTCTGTGGTGGCTTCGGAGGAAGTGGACAAGGATTTTCATCCCAGATTTCAAAAAGGGAAAAAGACCTACGAATACAAAATTTTAAACTCCCGTTTTCCTAATCCGGTAGAGAGACTTTATTCTTTGTTTTATCATCGATCTTTGGATGTGGAACGGATGAAAAAAGCAGCCTCCTATCTTGTGGGTGAGCATGATTTTACCAGCTTTTCGTCTATTCATGCGCAGACCAATACCTTTGTGCGAAGGGTGTATTGTTGTGATGTTGAAAAAGATGAGGGGGATATGATTACCATTCATATTGAAGGAAACGGTTTTTTGTATAATATGGTTCGTATTATTGCAGGAACCTTAATCGAAGTGGGTAATGGTCGTATCGAACCAGAAGCAGTAAAGGATATTTTGGAAGCGAAGGACCGTAGTAAAGCAGGCCCCACGGCGCCACCGGAGGGATTGATGCTTATGGATATTCAATATGACACATCAAATAATAAAAATGTGATTGACAGTAAGGAAACCACGTAATATAATATAACGGCTGATGTAGTTTAGAGATAGTGTTTCATTAGCCCCGAAACCTATTTTAACTATATACATTGTAGGCACAAATATTTCGGACATTTTGTTTGTGTTTACTCCAAGTAGATTTTTAGGAGGAATTGTCATGAAGACTTATATGCCTAACCCACAGACAGTGGAAAGAAAATGGTATGTAGTAGATGCTGAAGGACAGACTTTAGGTCGCCTTTGCTCTGAAGTTGCAAAAGTTTTAAGAGGTAAGAATAAGCCTATTTTCACACCTCATGAAGATTGCGGAGATTACGTAATCGTAGTTAATGCTGAAAAGATTAAAGTAACCGGTAAGAAGATGGATCAGAAGATTTACTATCATCATTCCGATTATGTAGGTGGTATGAAAGAGACTACCTTAAAAGATATGTTAAATAAGCATCCTGAAAGAGTTATCGAACTCGGTGTTAAGGGTATGCTTCCCAAGGGACCTCTTGGACGTCAGATGTACAAGAAGTTATTTGTATATGCAGGCGCTGATCACAAACATGAAGCTCAGAAACCTGAGACTTTAACATTTTAATAGGAGGTTCGTATAATGGCTAAGAATGAAAAGTATTACGGAACAGGTAGAAGAAAATCTTCTGTTGCCAGAGTATATTTAGTTCCCGGATCTGGAAAGATCACAATTAACAACAGAGATATTGATGAATATCTTGGACTTGAAACCTTAAAGGTTGTTGTTCGTCAGCCCCTCGTTCTTACAGGAACAGAAGGAAAGTTTGACGTAAAGGTTAACGTTAAGGGTGGTGGATACACAGGACAGGCTGGTGCTATCCGTCACGGAATCTCTCGTGCACTTCTTGAAGTAGATGGTGAATACAGACCTACTTTAAAGGCTGCTGGATTCTTAACACGTGATCCTAGAATGAAAGAACGTAAGAAGTACGGTTTGAAGAAAGCTCGTCGTGCTCCTCAGTTCAGCAAGAGATAATCATCTGCTATTGCAGATTTCAAAAGACTCGGTACAATGTACCGGGTCTTTTTTGTGTGCCGAAATTCTTCAAAACATTCAAGGAGTGGTGGGACAAGACCAAGAAGCCTGAGATAGTGGAAGAATACCAAGGACAAGGCTATGCGACTGAAGCAGTTGAATCAGTTGTTGCGTGGGCTTTGAAACAGTCAGGGGTTTATCGTGTAGAAGCAGAGACAGATCCGGAAAACAAGAAATCTCAGAGAGTCCTTGAAAAATGTGGATTTGCTCCTATTGGAATTATTGGTGAAGAGAGACCGCGGTTTTATAGGGAGAACTGATGAAACGGTCATTAGCAGTAAACAGTATTCTAAAGTTTCCTACGTGCGCAGCAGACAAACATCGAGTTTTCAAGATAGAGCTTGAAAAAACGGTAAAATATGGTACTATAAATTTAACAGAGTTGCCAGGTGCGAATAACACTTGGGACCAAGCCGAGCGTTGAGCTTGGCTTTTTTACTTTATGGAGATTGTATGGATTTAAAGAAACCTTATACATTAGATGAACAGATAAAAAAGCTAAAAGATCATGGAGTAGTAATATCTGATGATGCATTTGCAAGAAATGTACTTCAGAAAGTCAGTTATTATAGACTTTCGGGATATATGTTGCAATATAGGTTACATGAGAGGCCTCCGGCACGGAAAGGATAACCATATCTTTTGAATGGGACTCCTTCCTGCCGGGGGTCTTTTTCGTTTCCCTGATTCCCCGCGAATACATACAAACACAATATCGAAGGCCTGACATGTATTAAGGGCTTTGGATACATAAATCTGCACTCCGGGAAGAGACTTGAAGGCGTGCTTCAGGAGTTGTCCGTTATCATTGCCGACCTCAAAGATGAAAAAAAGTCGACTTTTCTCTTGTTTTCTTCCGTGCATGGAATATAATAAGAAATCGGTTAGAGAAGACTAACAAGCGTTTGCCGCCATACCCGTTATGCAGACTTTCCAAGAGAAAGAGGTGCAGATTGAAAGGATATCTATCAGTTCAACAGACGGCCGATAAATGGGGTGTTTCTGTACGTTGGGTGAATCAGTATATACTTGAAGGAAGAATACCGGGCTGCGAACGCTTTGGGCGCGTGTGGGCCGTTCCTGAAGATGCTGTGAAACCAAAGCGGCTTACATCGGGCGTGAAGGCAAAG
>JAILJP010000022.1 GCA_024694625.1 Lachnospiraceae bacterium
CGAGGTGCCATGGACGGCACCGAGAACACATAACCGAAATGGACTGAGATTGTGTGTGGTACCGACATCTAAAAACATGCTTCGTCTTTTTTCTTAGCAAGCGGTGACTTAAGCCGGCTCACCTTGAGTTTTGAAAAGCGCTAAGAATAAAAACAAGTCTTTGTCCCCGGCACACACTTGCTTCGAACTGTAAATTGTTGTCCGGACACAAAATGGATGCTCGTATTTAGCATCAAGAGTTTCTAGCATCCTTGCAAAATGCAGCGGGTGGGAGGGGCACCCCAAAAGGGGGGATAAAAAAGGAACTGTGAATGGAAAAAAAATATCCTTGCTCCATTACAGAGCAAGGATATGATCATCTTTTTAAGAAGGGGTTTTATTACTGGATTGCTACCCAAGTTCCTTCTGATTCAGCAGCTTCTACAATCAAAGGACCGTCTGTCTGCATGAATCCGGTTTTGTCTTCGGTAACTTCTCCGTTTTTCACTACAACTACCTGCTCATCACCATAGAACATGCACTGAATATAGTATTCAGACTTGTCTGCTTTTCTAGAAACGGTAGCTGCAAATGTAGCACCTGCATCTTCGATTGTGTATTCAATAATTGTATACTCATCATAGTCTGCATTTGCCTCGAAGACATCGTCCCCATATGTAGCCTTTAAGTCATCAAATGCGGATGCATCTGCTTCCTGTGTATCGCTGGATGCTTCTATTGTTTCTGTGCTTTCTGTAGCTGCACTTTCTTCGGATGTACTCTTACTTCCGCATCCGGCAAGAAGTCCTACTGTCATAACAGTTGCCATTAATACAGTTAACAATCTCTTTCTCATTTTTTATCTCCTTTACTATAACCTCGGAAGTCCCTCTTCCTTTGATGGATTGACTATAGCATGAAATAAATTCAAGAAATGATACTTGTCGCAAACCGTATTCCCTTTGTCGTGAAACGTCTTTATTCCAAAGTAAACTCGTAAAAAGAGAAGTGCCCTTTTCCTTCAAAATGGATAAAAATAGGCTCATTCTCACTGCCGCCTTCAAGGAAAACGGTGACGGAAGCAACATCCTTTAATAGTTCAATTCTTTTAGAACCAAGGCATCTGTCCTTTCCCCACACTTCCACTCTTCCTTTTGCATTTCCGGAAATCAAAAGCTTTATTTTCTTTGTATTGGACAAATCAAAAAACTTATACCCAATGACGGATTTGTCACAGACGTTTTTCACATATTGCTTCGGAGGATTTTTTCCCTCCTCTTCTTTGTAATCCGGTTCGTCCTGGGTCAGGTAGGGAACGCCAAAAAATGGGCGCTTAATCATGGATAAAAATTTGGTTTTCTTCTTTCCGTAAAGATTACAACAAATATGAGCCGGATAACGTCCTTTCCCTTCTAAGGGGCCCTCATTTAATCCGCAAGAAGTCATCTCCGCCTGATAAAACTTTCCATTTTCAAAACGAATCTTTTCCGCGCAAGCCTGACGGGAAGACTGTTTACGATTGCTCTGGCGATGATAAAACACATAATACTGCCCATTGATTTCTATCAAACTTCCATGGGTATTTCCCGTATCATTGGATGCAGTGGAAATGGTACGCTCTCCTCCTTTTGTTTTTCCGTTATAGGCCAAAAGACCGATATCACCATTGGAAATCAACGTACCACCATAAACAAACCCTTTTGTAGGTTCATTGCTTACAGCATAACAAAGTTCATGACTTTGAAGGGAACTGTAAATGAAGTAATACCTTCCGTCAAATTTTCTCAAAGAAGAGGCTTCTAAGAATTCATGACCTTCGTATCCACTGCCTTTGCTGTTTGCCTCTCCACAAACACCGATGTGCATAGGCCCCTTTTTTACCGTCAGCATATCCTTTGGATCCAACTCATAGCACATGGGTCCTTCCAAAGATGGCTTTGAGCCTTCCAAAATAATGGGATTGGACTTTAGCCCAAATCCGGTGTACAAATACAGTCTTCCGTCATCATCCAAGAAAATCCCCGGATCAAACTGCAAAGGTCCCCCTTCTTTTCCAATTGGGGTGCCATCCTCATAATGCACATATCCGTAAAACTCATACTTTCCTGCCGGTTCATCACAAACCGCCACTGAAATCATCTTGGTACCACCGATAAAGTAGTAAAGATAAAATCTTCCATCCGGCCCTGTTAACATATCCGGTGCTGCCATTCCATTGAAAAGCATCAAGCCCTTCGCCTCCGGGTCCTGTTCTCTTCGAAGAATTTCTCCCTCATAGCGCCAATCTCCCAAATCATCCAAAGGCGCGGAATAACAAACATAGTTATTTAAGCAAAAATTCCATCCGTTAAACTTATCGTGAGAGCCATAGACATATACCCGGTCTCCCACAATGTGAGGTTCTCCGTCCGGCACGTACTCATAGCTTGGCATATAGGGGTTAAATGCTTGTGTTTTTTCCATTTTATTTCCATCCATTTCTTTATTAGCAAGTCAATATTTACACCAATTATAAATGCTCATTTATAAAACTGCATAATTTTTCCAACTGGTCTTGGGAATAACATCTGTCGTCTGCATGTTTTCCGTTTTCAATCACCACATAGGAAACATTTTTTTCTCCCAGTAAAGCCTTAGCATCTTCATAAAAATACTGGGACTGCAAAATGGGAACGGTAATATCGGAATCCCCGTGGCAGATCCAAATGGCCAAATCCAAATCCGTATTTTTTTCCAAATAATACATAGGGGAAATCTCATTTATTTCTTCTTTTGTCATGTCAGAAATTTCTTTTCCCAACCAGTAGGATTCAATGGTGGTTTCCTTTGCATCCTCCGGGATATACTTTGTCACCCAGTTATTTGCAATGTCGTAAACCCAGGCGGGAAGTCCAACCTCCTTCCACTGACTATGGGCGGTTTCCATATCTATCACACCGTAGTAATCCACCAATACCGACACCTTTGCCGATACATCTCCGTAGATATCTTCATCAATGTATTCCAAATCACAAAACTCATCGTCACCAGTCACCGCTGCCATGGTGGCCAGATATCCACCGGCAGATTCTCCCCAAATGGCAATGGAGGAGGCATCGTATCCGTATTCTTTTGCATGGGCTCTCAAATATCTCACACAGGCCTTTACATCTTCCAACGCAGCGGGATAGATTTCTTCCTGAGCCAATCGATAGTTTACGGAAGCACAGGCAAATCCATGATCCCTGAAATAACGATACATAAGCTGTGCCTGTCGGCTTGTGGCGTCATTGCTGACAAATCCGCCACCGTGGACCAACACAAAAAGTGGGGGATTTTCCACATCATCCGGCACATAAATATTTACATAATCCGATTCCGACACCGAAGCGTAGTTTACCTTTTCATAAAAGGTACCGCCACTCCATTCGTCTGTACTTTCATCCAATTCATAGGTAGGGGCTGTCAAGTTATCAAACACCCACCCAATTACTTTATGATAATAAATCACACCAATGGCAATCACCAAAAGAATTACCAAGGCGATTATTCCTATCTTTTTTTTCATTTTTGGTCTCCTATATCCTGTTTGTCTGCTTTGATTTCAAAGGATCTTTTAAAATCACAATAGGGGAAGCATATGCTTCCCCTACAAAAATAATATCAATTCTATACTTCTTTTTGCAATGGTAAAAAGTTTGCAACAATGTTTACAATCATTGCCACCAAAGTGATTGCCTCAAAAACAATAAATGTAATGATGGTATCCACTCCGTCCAATCCTGCTACCACGTAGCCCAACTGGTTTACCATTAGATAAAAGCCTGCTCCAGCAGCACCCGCGTCAAAGATTGCTCCAAGTATAGGCATAAAGCTTACTGCTACGGTGAAATTGGAATTGGATGCTTGCTTTTTCATCATTACAATCATTCCTGCTTCCAACAAAACTGCCAATACCAAAAATACAAAGACAACAGGCAGTGTATACATCACTTGGGTATAAACAATACATGCTACCAAAGATAATGCGGCTGCAATCAATGTAAACATAAATCCTACAGATTTTTTCTGACTCATATCCTTCACCTCACTATCTTCTTTCTTCTTTATATGCTTTTACTGTCATAAGTCCGGAACAAATTGTGGTTGCACCAAACAATACAATACCAAGAATAATCAACCACTGATACCAGGTAAGCACACGCTTAATCTCAGTGTTTACAGATAACCCGTTCATCGCATTGGAATCTGCTAACTGATAGAACCAGTACTTAATGCTATTCTGCATCATTTCCTGGAATGCGGTATCTTTTGCGATTTCTGACTTGGATGCCGCCATGGTTCCGATTTCTGAGGTATCATATGCTGATGTGGTAAGGCAATTTCCACCACCGGCAAAAGTGATATCTCTCCAGTTCATATAATCCGCACCGTTAATCATATCGGTAACAAAGGCACCTTCATAGCCCCACTCATTTCTTGAAATATTTACAAGGAGTGGTTCGTATGCACCAACAAATACGGTTCCTGCACGGTTAAATGCTGTCATAACGGAAGATGTGGTATTGGTTGCCATTGCCAACTGGAAGCAACGAAGTTCATTTTCTCTTGCCGCCTGCTCATTCATAAAGGTAGACAAACCGGAACGGTTGCTTTCCTGATGGTTGAATGCAAAATGCTTCATCTGGGTATTCAATCCCTTTGCTTCTGCACCTTCGCAAAATGCTACGGCACAAAGTCCGGTAAGGATGGAATCCTCTGAATAATATTCATGATTTCTTGCACAATAAGGTGTACGGTGTTCATTGGACCAAAGAGCATCTTCTGCAAATGCGTCACCTTCCTGTGCGATTAATTCAGCATTTAAGGTAGCTGCCATTACAGGTTCTGTAGGGAAGGTACACATAGAATATTTTGCATACTCATCATCTTCGGAAACATAAGTTGCTTCACTAGACTGAGATGCAGTCCAACGAACATAGTATCCGGCAACCTGATCAAAGGTAAATCCTACAGGTCCGTCGTTTGAGTATGTTCTGGGTAAAAGTACGGAGTCAACATTTTCAATATCATCTCCGCCTTTTTCAATAAACTGAATGGCTTCATCCAAGCTCATCTGCTGAACCAGCTTATCCCAGAATTCATCATCCAGATCTTTTACACCAATGTAATTTCCATCTTCATCAAATTCCAAAGCATCCAAAATAGTAAGACCATTGTCTTCTTCCCACTGAACGCCCTCTCCATTTTCCGTCAGTTCATAAACGCTATTGGTCAATCCTGCCATCATTTCCTCTGTTGGAGTAAATGCTTCGATGGTAGTCCAACCCTTTGTCCAATCACTTCTGGTGGTATACTCTACCGCATCATCAATGTAAGTATTCAAATCCATAGATGAAAGCTGATTTTCCACATTTTCAGAGTAAGTAGTTGCATCAGTTTCAGCCAGATTCCAAACTACAGCATTGGCAGTGTTAATCACGTCCTTTTCTGTGGTACGAACCAAGCCTGACTCAGAACCGGTCTTATTTGCCAACACATTGTTCAATGCTTCATGGGCACCGTTTCCGATTGCAAAATAGTAATCACCGGCATCCAATACCCAGGCACCCTTTGTTCCATTGGCATTGTCTGCTGTTTCATCATAGCTTGCAAAATAAGATGCATCAAAGGTGATTTCCACTGTTTCAGATGCTCCAGGCTGAAGTTCTGAAGTCTTTGCAAAACCAACCAACTGAATGGCAGATTTTTCAACACCCCCTGAAATATAGGGAGCCTGTACGTAAAGCTGTGCTGTGGATTTTCCTGCAACACTTCCTGTGTTTGTTACGGTAACCTTTGCTGTGGAGGTTCCTCCTACGTTTACTTCCACACTATCCAAAGTCTGTTCAAAGGTGGAATAAGACAATCCATATCCAAAGGAATAACTTACTTCATCTCCATAGGACCAGGCACTTCCGGTAGAAGAGCCACTGGTGGAGGTAGCATTTCCCTGATTTAATACAGCATCTTCGTAACGGGTTTCATAGTATTTGTATCCGTCGTAAATGCCTTCAGACTCTACTAAATACCAATCCCCTTTATCATTGGCATCCAAAGCGTCGGATGCATCGGAGTTGGAAGCGTTGGCATAGGTATAAACGCCGAAATTTACCATAGCAGGTGAAGATGCTGAATTTACCGCGTAGGTATCTGTCAAAGAGCCGGAAGGATTTACTTCACCGCTTAACACATCAGCAACTCCCAAGAATCCATATACACCAGGATCTCCTACCCAGATAATGGAATCAATTTCGGAATCGTTCTTTAAGTCTTCAATTTCAATGGCATTGGAAGCGTTAATCATAACTACTACCTTAGTGCTATGGGCCTTTGCCAATGCAATCATTTCTTTTTCATAATCGGACAATGCCAAAGGTCTTTCATAACTGTCATCCGTACCGGTGGTCATTTCCGTTTCATAATCTGCTGCCTCTGATGAATCTCTTGAGATTACCACCAAAGCAACCGTTCCATCTGCAGAAGAAAGGACATCATCAGTATACAAAGAAGAAGGCAATTCCCCTACGTTGTAAGTGGAAGGATTTTCATAAATCGGTCCAAAAGAAGGAGAAAGCGCATGTCCTGCTGTTCTTGCATATTCCTTTGCTTCCTCAGAAGAATACAAATCAATCATGGTCTGATTCAATGTGTATCCTTTTTCCATTAAGGCTTTTTCAATATCGTAACTCTCCTGTCCGGCTTCATCATTTACCGTTGCAGAGGAACCGATCATTCCCCCCAATGTGGGATAATGGGAGTTTAATCCCCAAAGGGTTACAGTTTCTGAAGAGATATCCAAAGGCAATGCCAAATTGTCATTTTTTAACAATACACATCCTTCCTCTGAGATTTCCTCCGCCAAAGCATTTTTGGCTTCCACTACATCAGATAATGATTCATAATCCGAATCAAAATAGGTCACATCTTCATCACCGTCTCCGGTGTTCACATACTTAAAATTTGATGTTCCCAGTCGCGTGTTAATAATAGCTGTATTTGCATAAGCAATGGTCGTTCCGCATACAACTATCGTCAGGAGGGATGCACTGATTGCTGTCAGTCCCCTCCATTTTCGAAATTTCTTTCCCATGAAAATTTCCCCTTTCTATAACCTCCGGATGTAACCGAACCAGTTTCGATATATTACTACCATCCGTATTTCATCTTAAATATAGCATTCCGATTTTCCGAAAAATTATAGCTGTCGTAAACCAATCGTCACTTGTCGTAAACGGTTTGTTTCGTCAGAAACACTTACTACCACTTCGTTGGCATCCTCCTTTGCTTTTACAACGCAAAGGGCCTGACCGTAGTAAGTAAAGGTCTTATCTTTGTCATAGCCGTCCTTGTTATAGGAGCAGGCATTTCCCAGTCCCAAAAGAGTTCCGCCTTCTACCTTTACCGATACCTGATGTTTTTCCATGGGCTTTAACACGCCCTTTTCATCCGTATAACGAATAGGAATATACACAAGGTCTCCCTGATGAATCACTGACTCTTCCGGCGTAACATTTAAAATCGTTTCTTTTGATGCTGTGTATAAGGAGTTTTCTTCCAGCAATTTTCCCTCTTTATCATAAGTTTTCACCTGTAAGGTTCCCGGCGAATAGACAAGTTTGTAATGGGCTCTGCATTCTTTGCCCAATCTCTTTTTACCTAGAGAAACTCCATTTAAAAAGAGTTCGCAAGTCTCTCCTTTTCCGTAGACTTCCACAAAAGCATTCATTCCCTCACACCCGGGATAGGTCCAGCTTTCCAAAGCATCTGTCATCTTCCATGCAGAAGGAGAATGTTTTCCTCTTTGATAGACAGGCTTTACCGCAATGGCAGGCTTTTTTTGTTTATCAAATACAACTCTGGTATAGGCCGCTTCTCCGTTGGGATTTCCCAAAATATCAATACGTCCGCTTCCTGCGGTTAACCAACCCCATTCAGGTGAATTCTTTGGCGCATAATCCTCATATTCCCAGGCACCAATTCCCGCTTCTCCGATATAATCCATTCCGGCCCAAACAAAATCACCGATGATTCTTGGATTTTCCTTTGCAATCTCCATAAACTGCCATGCATCTTTACAGAAGGTTTCACTTCCTAAAATCAAACGGGAAGGGTATTTTCTCAAATCTTTTTTATAACGTAAAATACCATAATTGTATCCGGCAATATCCATGGCAGCATAGGCATCCCTTGTCTTTACGTCACAGGCATAAATGGTAGCCCCCAACTTCATGGTTTTGTCTCCAAAGATTCCTGCTAAGGTATTGTAAAATTCACTTCCTACCGGTTTTTGTTTTTTCTTAGTGTCTTCCTCTGCCTTGTCATCGGAATACACACCGAATCCTGCAGAACTTAAAAAGTTAAAGAAAATGTTGATTCCACAGCTCACCGGTCTGCTGTCATCCAGTTCATGCAAACGGTCAGTGAAATCCTGGGTCAGTTTAATTCCCTTTTTTTGCGCAGTTTCCGCTACTTCATTTCCGGTGGAATACATGATTACAGAAGGATGGTTGAAATCCTTGTATACCATGTCCTTTAAGTCCTGCTGCCAGTTCTCCATTAAATAATTTACATAATCATATTTTGTCTTATGAATGTACCAAGCATCCACATACTCATCCATTACCAACATTCCCAAGCGGTCACAGGCACGAAGCAAAGCTTTGGAGCAGGGGTTATGGGCACTTCTTAAGGCATTATACCCTTGTTCCAAATGAAGTCTTACCTTTCGCTCTTCTGCCTTGTCATAAGCGCAAGCTCCCAACACACCATTGTCGTGATGGATGCAGGCACCTTTTAGCAACACCCGCTTACCGTTAATGGTCATTCCCTCCTTCGGTGTCCAACGAAGTTCACGGATACCAAATTCTTCCGTCACTTCATCCTCGCCGTAGGATACTTTGATTCGATATAAATAAGGAGACTCCGGTGACCAGAGATTTCCCTCTTCCAATTCCACTTCAAACCAATGGTCCACCGGTCCTTTTTGAGAAAGCACAACCTTCCCCTCTTGATCCAAAATTAAAATCGTAACTTCCTCTTTTCCACCGTAGACCTCAGCCTTTATTCCAAGGCGAATGGGCGCAATGGATAACGTCTTTACCTTTACTCCATCCAATGCAATATGTTCTTTTGGCAACTCATACAACCAAACCGGACGATAAATACCGGTTCCGGAATACCATCTGCTGTTGGGCTGATCAGAATTTCTGGCAATTACACGAAGGGAATTTTTTTCTCCATAGGTAATGTAGTCATCCAAGGTTACATAAAACCCGGTATAACCATAGGGATGAAAGCAAGCCTTGTTCCCGTTTACATACACCTCAGCGTTGTGATAAACCCCTTCAAATTCCAACACCAAATGTTTTTGTTGCTTTTCTTTTTCTACAAAAAAAATGGTCTCATACTCATAGTCTTTTGCGTCAAACCATCCGATATTGTGCATACCGTCACTGTCATTGCTTCTTGTTTCATGAATCATGGCATCATGGGGAAGATTCACCTCATGCCATGCTACATCTTCTCCCAGAGGACGCACCCGCCAATTTTTATTAAAATCTTGTTTTCTCATAATAAAAACCTTTCTACTCTAAAAAAGAAAGTATATTTTTTTTCTTCTTTTTTTGTTGATATTTTTGTTCCTCTTCCCGGCGCATCTGCTCTTCCGGTTCCACCCATTCTCTTCCTTCCGCAAGCACCTGTTCCTTTTGTCTTTGACGAATAATCTGCTGATCCTTTGCCACTTCTTTTTCCACTTTCAAAAAGCTCATAAGAACTACTAAAATCGCATAGCAAATTAACTCAATTCCCAAATAACAAAGCACCAGCATGTTTCCTACAGAATCGTTTTGCACAGATGCGGTGGCATCATATCCACTGGCAGTCAACAAGGCATTGATAATACCGTTTCCCAGACCTGTCATTCCCACCATAATGGCTCCATAAACTGACATGGTAAATCCGTCGCTTCGGAATCCGTTTTTAGCTTCCAAATGATCCAACACATCGGACAAAAGAGCCAATGTCACATACATTGCCGGAATAGATCCGATTCCCTTTAAAATCACACCGATACAAACAATCAAAAAGCTGTGTACATTGAAAAAGCTAACGCTTCCTCCAATCACGGAAATCAACAGTCCCAAAACAATGGACTTTTGTTTTCCCAGCTTTGCCGCAATAGGCCAGGCAACCACCATACCAATAGCGGTAGGGATTCCTCCAATAAGTCCCAAGGTTCCCATTGCTGTTCCTGCTGTAGCCTCTGTGGTGATTCCATCAAACATCCATCTGCAGTAATAACTCATAGAACCGTTTTTCACCAATCCACCGAATTGGAACAAAAGGAAATACAAAATAATTATCCACCAGTACTTTTCCTTTACACAAACTGCAATCTGCTGTTTCATAGGAAGTTTTTCTTCCTTGATATTGAGCCGCATGTTTTCTTCTGTAATACGTTCTCTGGTGTTGTAGTACTCCAGCAAAATACCCACAAAGGTAAAAACGCAAAGCACCATCATAATAACGCGCCAATGATTGTAACTGGCTTTTTGATCAATCACTCCGTTATGATCTACAAACAAATAACTTTGCAACAAAATGGGAACCAAAATAGAAGAACCAATTCCCAAAGATGCCACACCACTGGCATTGGATAGGGTTGCCAATAGTCCTCTCTTCTTTTGATCTCTGGTGGAAAGATTCACCATAGAACTGTGGGAGGTATAATAGAATGGATAAGAAACGGCATAATACATATTGTAAGAAAACGCCATCCAAATCATTTGTACCATTGGACTGGAATTGGTGGGGGTTAAGAATAATAATCCCACCGCCACCGTTACCAGAGGAGCCGAAAGAAGCATAATCGGACGTGCCTTTCCCTGTGATGTGTGGATGGTATCCATAAATCGTCCTACCAGTAAATTTCCCAGTATAACAAAAAGTACGGACACAATAGGGAGCAATGCAGAAAAAACTCCAAATTTACTTTTATCTGTCCATCCGATTACGTCGGAATAATATCGATTCAAATAAGAGGCAAAAATCGCATTGGAAATCAGTGCCATAAAAGGAGCCAGAAAGTATCCCAGCAACATTTCATTTGGCTTTACCTCAGCGGATTTTATCTTTGTTTGAAAAATCTTTTTATCAAATATGCTTTCTTTTTCAGCGTTCATAATTCACCTCAGTCAGTTTTATCTTTCTTTTATGGATTCCCTCAAAAAGCTGTTCTTTTGAACCATCAGGGAGTTCCAATTCGCAGGATGTTTCCTTTGGAACCTCTAGTTGAATTTCAAATTCATCTCCCAGCTTCCAGGAAACAGAAATGGTTCCAAAAGGTGTATCCACCCTTCCTTTTGCTTCATGTAAATCCCCACCCAATATAGGTTTTACCATAAAGGTTTTATATCCCGCCTCTAACGGTTCCAAGCCTAGGATTCTTCTGTAGAAGAAGGCGCCTACCGCACCGGAGGCATAATGATTGTAGGAAATCATAGTATCCGTACCATCATCTCCAATAGGACAATTGCCTTTTTCATCCAATCCGTCCCATCGTTCCCAAATCGTGGTTGCCCCCATCTTTACTTCGTACAGCCAGGAGGGACAGTTGGTATTTAAAAGCATTTTGTAGGCCACGTCTGCAAATCCGTTATCCGCCAGTGCAAATAAAATATAAGGCGTTCCCGGAAATCCCGTTCCAATGCAGTAATTGTTTTTCTTTACTAATTCAGCCAAATTAGCCGCTGCTTTTTTCTTTGTCTTTTCATCAAAAATACCAAAATAAATAGGAAGCACGTAGGCCGTTTGGAATTCTTCCAAAAGTTTTCCCTCTCCGTCGGTAAAGTGTTTCAAATACGCTTCCCCTACCTTTTTGGAATAGGCATCATAAGCCTTTGCATCCTCCCTCTTATGTAGAATGGTTGCAATCTTTGCCAAAAGGGATGTGGTATGGTACAAACTTGCCGTTGCGGTCCAAGGACTTCTCTTCTGCCACTGGCTCATATTGTCCACATCCGGTGCCACCCAATCGCCAAAATGCAACAGATGAAAGGTGTCCCAAATATAGCGTTTTGTTCCAACAGAGGCAAACGCCGCCCATCTTTTACTGGCATTGGCGTAGGCTTTCATCATCTCGTAGTTTTCTTCCAACACCTGCTCATCACCATAAGCCATATACAAAGCATAGGGCACCATAATACAGGCGTCTCCCCAAAAGTCCACCGCCATAGTAGGCATGGTTTCCGGGAATCCATATCCCTGAGAAGGAATGGTGTTTGGAATTCCCCCTGTTTTTTTCTGTTCGCTTCTCATATCCCGAAGCCACTTTTTCAAAAACTTCTCCATTTTGAAATTGTAGCAAGCGGTTTGTGCAAACACTGCAATATCTCCGGTCCATCCCATACGCTCATCCCTTTGAGGGCAGTCCGTAGGAATTTCAAAGAGATTGGAGGTTGCTCCCCACAAAATATTTTGCTGCAGGCGATTGATTTTATCATTGTCACAGGAAAACTCTCCGTTTCTCTGCGTGGCGGAAGTCAGCACCTTTGCCTTTAAACAAAAGCTATCCACCTGTTCTTTTTCCAATCCCCTTACGGATACATATCGAAATCCCATATAGGTATGTCTTGGGCTAAAGCTTTGCTGCCCTTCTTTGCAAGTGTATTCCACTCTTGCCTTGGCAGTTCTTAAAAAGTCTCTTTGCAAAGTGCCATCCGGTCGCAATACTTCGCTGTGTAAAAACAAAAGCTTTTGACCTTCTTTTCCAATAATGTCAAAGGAAATCACTCCGGCAAAATTTTGACCAAAGTCAAAAATATATTCCTCTTCCACCCGGTTTACACTAAGGGGAAACAATTCTTTTACTTCCTGCACCGGTGCTCGGTCGTCCCGAATCAGAGCGGGGTGAATCTTTAATTCTTCTTTTTCGGCGATTTGCCATACATGGTCTTTTACGGAGACGGTGGCATCATAGACTTCTCCGTCATAAATGCAAGCCTCCTTCAAAGGTCCGTTTTGACTTACCAGCCAGTTTTCATCAGTAACGATTACTTCTTCGGTTCCGTCTTCATAGGTGATGGTAATTTCAGCGGCAAAAGCCTGACGTTTGGCAGTAATGCGATTCTTTCTGGTAAATCCAAATGAGCCCACGGCCCAGCCGCCAGTTACCACCGAGAAGAGAGAGTTTTTTCCGGAAAGTAGTAATTCGGTAATATCATAGGTTTGATACAAAAGGGTATGTTTATATGAAGTAAACCCCGGAGCAAAATACTGATTTCCAACGACGTTTCCATTTAACAAAAGGGTGTAAATCCCCAAAGCCGTAGCTGAGATTTCGGCCTTTTTTACCGGCTTTTCAATATCCAATTCCCTGCGAAACATCATGGGAATCGGTGAAATTCCTTTTTCTTTGAATATATAATTTCCCTTTGTAATAAAATGATTGATCATACTTCGCTCCTTTATGTCTGATATTACTATACCCGAAATTTGAAGGACATTTTCCCTTCTGTCGTAAACAAACAAAAATCTGTCGCAAACAAAAAAATCTCCTGCCAAAACAGCAGAAGATTCTTGTTATATATGTGATTGTGGAATTAAAATACGAGACTCAAACCATCCGTCTTCGAAAGAAAATGTCAAGGAACCCCCATATTTTTTAACGGTGTTTTGGATGCTCTTCATCCCATAACCGTGATATCGTTTGTCCTGTTTCGTTGTTTGAACCAATCCATTTTTAATGGTGGGTTTACCATCACAGCAGTTCTCCAAACGAATGCGCACAAATCCCTTTTGCTGGGAAATTGCCAAATGGATCAGTCGTCGTTCCTTTGCCTCTATTTTTTCCACACTTTCAATGGCATTATCCAAAAGATTTCCAAATAGGGAACTTAAATCCATGGCATCCATAAAGGAAAGGGCATCCCCATCCGCCACCACCGTAAGTTCAATCCAGTGATTTTGGCAGTAGATACTTTTTCCTGTCAAAATGGTGTCCAAAACCTTGTTACCCGTTTTGTTTTGGGCTTCATAGAGTTTAATGTCCGCTTCCATTTTGTTTAAGTATTCCATAGACTCATCTTTATTGCTCAGCCCCTCTTTCAAAAGGCCGATTTGATGCTTCAAATCATGGTATTTGATATTCACCACTTCCATGCTTTTTTCCAGCACTTCATAATTGGTGTACTGCATTTCCAAATCATCCAAAAGACGGTCTCGTTCCAAACGAATATGCATGTCGGACATTTGAATATAAAAGGCATATAAAATCGCCAGTCCTCCCATATCCACAGTGGTACGCACCACAAAAATAACCATTGCAAAAGTTCCACCGAAGAGCTGGTTTCCGATCAAATAACTGATGTTACTCATAATATATACTGCAACGGTAATCAATATACTGGCCCACAGTTCTCCGGAGTGAATCTTAAATTCCAGACTTCGTTTGGCGAGATTTTTTTCCAACGTCCAAAAGAAGATTCCCATAAGAGAGTGAATCACCACCAGCATGAGAATTTCCATAAATAAGGTCGTTGGATATTTTAATACCGTCACTGCGATGTAATACATCATCCATTCGAAGGAGGACAACAACTCTCCTATCATAAAAGCCCGAATGGTGACAAAAATTGCAGTCTTCCAATCATAAACCGTATTAAATAGCACAAGACCATACATTCCCAATGCATAAAACAACACCAAAAAAATAAAATAGCGTCTCTCACCTGTAGATACCACAATCACCGGTGCGATTATGACAAAATACAATCCATGGGAGAGAGCCATCATCCAATTGGATTTTTTTCTTTCCGAAGCGCCGATGACAAGAAAAGCCGCCAGCACATATCCGATGGCATAATAGATTCCGGGGGTATTGATGGTTGTAAACTCAGTCATTAGCCCACCTCATTCATATAATTATTCAGCGCATCCAAAAACTCTTTTTTTCTGGCACGGGAAACCATCAGTCGTTCTCCTCCAACCAAAGCATCCCCGTTTTCAAAACCATCCACATATTCCAAATTCACCAAGTATGCCTTGTTGCAGCGAAAGAAGGATTCTTCTTTTAGGTTTTCTTCCGCTTCTCTCATGGTTCCACGAATCATAAGATTTCCATCTTTGGTGTGATAAATCAAATCATGGTCCCGCACTTCCACATAGTACAAATCAGAGATTCGAATTTTTTGAACCCCACCTCGATAATTCAGCGTAAGGTAGGTCTCCTCCTGCTTTTTCATCTTGGAAAGAGCTCTGGTAAGTCTCTGGGAAAATGCATAATAGTTGATTGGCTTTAAGACATAATCCAAGGCATCCACGGCGTAGCCCTGCATGGCATACTGGGGAGAGTTGGTAATAAACATAATAATTACCTCTTCATCCACTTCCCGGATCTTTTTGGCGGCTGACATACCGTCCATAAACTGCATTTCAATATCCATCAGAATAATATCAAAATGCCCCTTATATTCTTCGGCAATATCTTCACCGTCTTCAAACCACTCTACTGAGAACTTTATATTCTGTTCTTCTTCGTATCGCAGAATATATTTTTTTAAACTTGCAGCGTAATTTTTATCATCTTCTACGATTGCTACCTGAATCATTGTTCCCTCACATCTAACCTGCTTTTGGAATGGAAATGGTCACATTGGTTCCAACATCCAAGGTACTTTCCACTTCCATGGTTCCATTACACATATCTGTAATTCGTTCCCGGACACTGGCAATTCCTATATGGGAAATCCGTCCGTTTTTATCTACCGGATTGGAATTTACATTAAACCCAACCCCGTCGTCAATTACTTCAATCAAATATTGGTCTTTATTTTCTTTTACCCGCAATGTTACACAGCCACCCTCAGGTCTTTGGCAAACACCATGTTTTACCGCATTTTCCACAATAGGCTGAATACTTAAGGGCGGTATTTCAAAATCAAGATTATCGATATCATACTCCACCTGAAGTTCATCTTCAAAGCGCATTTTCTCCAATTCCAAATACCCTTTTACATGCCGAATCTCAGAATCGATGGGTATTAAATGAGAAATTGAAAGGGATTCAAAATTTCCTCTTAGGTAATCAGAAAACATCCCCAAGGCCTTTTGTGCCTTTTTTGCATCTGTATCACATAGATAATAAATGCTGTTTAACACATTAAAAATCATATGAGGCTGTAGCTGGGACTCTACCAGTTTTACCTGCATATCTTTTAATTCAATTTCCTTTTTTCTAAGCATTTCATTTCGATCTTCATTGTAATAAAAATACTGAAACAAAATAGAGAATCCAAGTCCAAGATTTTGTAACTGTAACGGAGGTCGAAATACAATCTGAAGAATCAACGCCGATAAAACCAGTATAAAATAACTGATCGTAGCCCGAAGTAAGGACGGGCGTAGTTTTTTCCGATAGTGAAATACCACCAAAAGCACAATCACCATGGCCAAGGTACTAAGGATCTGAGATGTCAAAAACATGGAGCCTCTATGATATGCGCCATTTTCGTCATAATAAAAATACAAATGTGTCCAATGGGAAAAAGCAGCCATTAAAGCGTTAAAAATGCAGATTCCGGTAACGAGACGTTTTATGGCTACAACACCTCTTTCTCCTTCCAAGAAAATCCCCACATAATGGGTGAAAAGAATAAAGAATATGTATGCCATAATGAAATTGGACAAACATACAATCTTTAAGACAATAATGAAATAATCCCCTGTAAAACAAACAATCTGATATGCCAGACTGTCTAGCGCCATAAGCACTGCCCCAACAATCATCATTGCGTTAATGGTATGACCTTTCGGTCCTTTATTTTTTACTGCGCAAATACCATAACCGGCAGCCCATAGGCACATAAAGGCCAAAACCATCTCTACGGCAGCCAAATACATGTAAACGTTTTCCACCATATTTCCTCCCATTCTTTTTTCATTATAGCAAAAATGAATAAAAAATCATATTTCACCTTTTCCATTTTGCCATATTGTTTTCACTACAAAAACCATGATACAATAACCTCACTTTAAATCTGTTCCCGCAGGATATGTCAAATGGAGGAAATATGACATATCAAGAATTTAAAGAAACAATCTACAAAACCGTAACCAATCGTTACGATTCTCGTGCCAACGTGCACCTTTCCACTTATACCAAAAATAATGACGTAAAACTGGACGGACTTTCCCTAAGCAGAAAAGACAGTCTGGTATCACCCACTGTGTACCTAAATGATTTTTATCCTTTGTTGGATCAGGGCGCTTCAATAGATGAAATTGTCCAAAAAATCATTGCAACCTTCGAAAATGCCAAGGGGGTAAAAGGATTTCATCCAAAGGAGATTTCCGACTTTTCCAAAATCAAAGGCTCTGTATTTTTTAAACTCATTGGGAAAGAAAGCAATCAAAATCTGCTAAAAGATGTTCCCTACATGGAATACCTGGATTTGGCCATTGTTTTTTGTATTATGGTCAATCTAAAAGACGGTGAATGGGGCTCGATTCTAATACAGAATCATTTATTGGAATGTTGGAAGCTCTCCAAAGAGGATTTGTTTGAGTTTGCAAAGGTGAATACCTATCAATTGTTTCAGCCTTCCCTGACGCCCATTGAACAACTTCTGCAAAGGATGATTTCCCCGGAAGAACAGGACCTTTTTCCTACACTTACCCCCTCTTTTCCCATGTTTGTTGCTACAAACTCCAGACAGGCCAATGGGGCAACCGTCATTTGCTACCCTGATTTTTTAAGGAAGATTTCCGAGTCCATGAACACGGATTTTTATATTCTCCCCTCAAGTATTCATGAGGTGATTTTGGTTCCTATGGACAATGGAATCAATATCAATGATTTAACTCAGATGGTACAGCAGGTAAACAAAACTCAGTTGGAACCGGAAGAAGTGTTATCCAACCACGCCTACTATTACTGCCGTCAAAAGAACAAAATTATGTATTAACTCATAAAAATATCCCCCGGAATACTCCGGGGGATATGATTTTATGAACTTTCCAACTGTGAAATACGTGCTACAGCTTTTTCATATGCTTCCGTCACTTTCGGAAAGTGTTCTTTCGCATATGCAAGGTTTTTTGCCCGAAGGGCCTCTGTAACAACCACGTCTGCTTCATATAGAGAATCCAGTGCCAGATTTTGGCAAACTCCCTTTAGTGTGTGTGCGGCAATAAATGCATTGTCAATATCATCTGCACGTAATGCCTTTTCCAGCTTTTCGTAGTTGTCATCTTTTAAAAACAATCCAAGGAAGCGTTTAATGGTGGCGTCTGCATGAAAGCACGCACTCATTCTTTCATAGTCACCAATCCCGTTGTAACAGTTCTTCACTGTCATCATGGACACACACCTCCTCATAATAAATGACTCCTCAGTCAAAAACACACCCCATTTATATAAAGTTTTTATACAAGAAAGAATACCACAATTCACACAATGGTGCAAATTTTTCTAAAAACCCGTTTTTTTCTTTTAATTGTCAGACTTATATAGGGATAAGGGCAATTCCAATCCATTTTCATTCAATAATTTTTCATTTGTAAGAATCTCTTTTGCATCCCCATCTGCAATAATTTTGCCCTGATTCATCAAAATTACCCGATTGCAGGTATCCAGAATAAAATCCAAATCATGGCTGGCTATAATTTTTAAATGGTCAAACTCATTTAGGATATGAATCAAGTTTCTACGGTTTTTGGGATCCAAGGCAACGGAAGGCTCATCCATTAAAATCACATCCGGGGTCATGGACAAAATCGTGGCAATGGACGCCAGCTTTTTCTCCCCTCCGGATAATTTATAGATTGCCTTATGACGCAAGTGTTCAATATGAACCTTTTCTAAAGCTGCCGTTACCCTACGCTGTACTTCCGCTTCCGGAAGGCCATAGTTTCTCGGGGCAAAGGCCACGTCCTCTTCCACCGTGGTCATAAACAACTGACTGTCAGAATCCTGAAATACATATCCGATTTTTTCCCGGATTTTATTTAAGGTATTTTGTTCCAATGGAATTTCTTCCACACGGATGCTTCCCTCAAAACGAAGATCCAGTCCAACCAGCAATTTTAAAAGAGTGGATTTTCCAACACCATTGTGACCCACAATACCGATGGCATCATTTTCTCCTGCGAAGAAAGAAACATTTTGTAAAATCGGCTCATTCTTTTCGTAGGAAAAACTTAAGTTTTCAACAGCTACATGTATGTGACTCATACAAACAAACCTCCAACCAAGCGAAATACAGGATAAGTACGAATAACAAACAAAACAATCACCCAAAAAATAAAGTATGCGACATCGCCGCCGGCAGACTTTTTCGGCTTTCCAAAAGGAAATTCTCCATTGAATCCCCGAAGGCACATGCTCTCATACACATCATCTGCACGGTCCATACTGCGCAACAACAGCTGTCCTACCAAAGATCCCCATACTTTATAATGGATTCCTTTTTGTCCCGGTGCCCGAAGGGCATAGGCCTGGGTAATCCGTTTGGTCTCCGTTAACAAAAGGGTGATATAGCGGTAAATCAACAAAAACTGGGTAACCATAATCTTTGGCACATGGAGAAGACGAAAGGCATAACAAATACCTTCAATACTGGTAGTGGCGATCAGAATGTAGGATGCAAATACCGTAAGAATTCCCTTTAGCATTAAGGTAATCATGGAGCAAACGCCGCCCCATACCTGAACACTGCCAAAAGTAGCCACCACTCGGTGATCGAAGAAAGGGTTAAAGATTCCCACGATACATACCAAAGGCAAGACGATGCGCAAACGGTACAAGGCATCCTTCCATTTTAAATCCCCGATAATAAACACCACCATAGGATAGATACACATACCAAGAAGTCCTTCCACATCATACTTGTGGAAGGACACTGTTAAAACAATATAATAAATGGTTAAAATAAGCTTCACCAGAGGATGGATTTGATTCATCCAACGGTTTTGCTTTGCTGTTGCATCTATGCTTTGCAGTTCATAGATTGCACGATTGATTTTACTCATTACCTTTTACTGTTTCCTTATTCTGGTTCCTGAAAAATTTAAATACATAAGAAACTGCTACACAAAGTAAAAGTACAATAACAGCTCCTACGATTCCGGAGATAGTGGTTCCCACTGCGGACTCGCTACCTTTCAGTGCATAATCCGGTAAGAAGGCTGTCTTTTCCTGAATGGAAGCAAATACATCATATATTCCACCAGCAGATTCCAATTCAGTTGAACCGGTAATCCTTTCGATGGACCATTCCAAACCGTCAGGGAAAGCAGAAGCAAACAATGAAAGGATTCCTCCAACCAATGCTGTCAAAACACCAAGGATTACCAAAGTGTTTTTGAAACTGAACTTTCCTTCTTCTGTCTCGCCTACGCCCCAAAGCATTTCCGGTCTTGCTTCATGAACAAATACCAATACCGCGGAAGTAATCAAACCTTCCACTGCTCCGATAGCCAAATGAATCGGCTGCATAGTCATTAAAAATACTGAGAAAGGAAGTTCGGTAACACCGGAGAAGAAGGTTTCCAAACATACGGAAAACGCTCCCAACTGAAGTGTTAATACACAGCCCAACATAGAAGCCAAAATAATCTTTCCTTTTGAAACTCCCTTTTTCATAATCGGACGCCAAATCAAAAGTGCTCCAATAAAGCATCCATAAAACGCCATATTCCAGACATTACAACCCAATGCCAAAAGTCCTCCGTCAGCGAAGAACAGACACTGCACCAAAAGCACACCGATCATGGTTAAAAATCCTGCATAAGGTCCCAACAAAGCTGACAACATCATGCCTCCGCACAAATGTCCGGATGAACCTGTGCCGGGAATGGTGAAGTTGATCATTTGAGCAGCAAAAACAAACGCTCCCATAACACCCATAACCGGAATTTTCTTTGTTTCATTTTCCAATTTTACTTCACGTACACTTACCCCTGCAGCAACCGTTGAAGCAACATACATTGTACCGGCAACCGCAGGTACAATCAAAGCATCAGCCATATGCATAATACTTATCCTCCCTAACTATTACTTATCTATCAATACTATAAATAAGTAACACTCCTCCCACAAGCCACCGGGGGGGATATCGGAAGGATTATCCTCAAAAACCATCTTTCGGGTATTTGAAAACAAGGCTCCCACCGTACCTAAAACACTCTTTCATTTGTGTTTATCAGCTGTTCCAACTGCCGCTTTGCCTCTCTCAAAGCCTTTACATCCTGACTGTAGTCCCGCTCTTCCCTGGCTCGCAGACTTTCTGTAAGACCTTCGATTGGAATTGTCATAGGTGTCAGTGAAAGGTTGGAAACTGCCCCTTTCAAACGATGTGCGATATCAAAGGCCTTGTCATAGTCCCTTTCCAGAATCGTCTCTGCCAAAATGTCAAACCCTTCATCATCCAATACTTTTTGTACCAGACGAAGGTACAACTCTTCCTTGCCTGCGCAGCGGGCAACACCCTCATCTACATTGGCGCCATAACTTTTTAAATCTTCAACTGTCAACATAGTATCTCCCCTGTATCTTTTTTATTTATCCGAAATCAGCCTTTAATAAAATTCTCAAACTCCTCTTTTGGAACAGGTTTTGAGAAATAGTATCCCTGTATCATCTGATACCCCATTTTCTTCAAAATATCCATCTGTTCCTTTTCTTCCACGCCTTCTGCAATCATGGGAACATTTAAGAAATCCGCAATTTCTTTGATTAATTCCATCATTCGAAGGCTCTTTTCATCTTCCATAAGATTTGTCATAAAGCGCATATCCACTTTTAACACGTCAATGGGAAGCACCGTCAGCATATTCAATGAAGAATATCCGCTTCCAAAATCATCCATTTCTATGACAAACCCCTCTTTTTGGAATTGTGCAACAATGTCCACCAGATTTTCCGTATCGGAGGCATAGGCAGATTCCGTAATCTCCAAATGCAAATCTTTTCGGTCGATACCGGCTGAATCCGCAATATTGCAAATGGTCTCAACAATATGCTCATCCATAATATCAATGCGACTGACATTTACAGAAATGGGGATGGTCACACCAAATTTTTCCTTCCATGTTTTTACCTGTGCGGCAGCCTGTCCCCAGATATATTCATCCATCACCTGAATCAGACCGTTTTCCTCAAAGAGAGATACGAATCTCCCCGGAGAAAGCATACCGTATTTGGGATGATTCCAACGAACCAAAGCCTCTGCTCCCACAAGACGGGGCGTATCCTCCTCCACATTGTATTTGGGCTGATACCAGACCAGAATCTCACCGTTTATAATGGCGTCTACAATATTTCGAATCAGCGTCTCCTCAAACATACGCTGCTGTCGCATTTTTGCATCATAAAAAGCAATTTTTTCCTTTTGGCTCTCACGAATGGAGTCCCCTGCCATCCTGGCTCGCTCAAAGGACATTTCCAGAGATTCGGATTTGTCCACTTCACTGTTGATTCCGATGCGAATCTGGGTGTTGTGAACGGTGGTATCACCGGTAATGGCGGCAATCACATCATCCAAAAAGACCTCATATCCAGCCTGATGTGCCACATATAGATAGAAATTGTCCCCCTCGCTTCTGCAGGCAATTCCCTCATGGGCATTGGCAAATTTCTCCATTTCCTTTGCGATGATTTTTAAAACCTCATTCCCCTCCTGTACCCCATAAAGCTCGTTGTACAAATGAAAATGACTGACATTGACTGTAAGTGCATCCATACTCCGATTGGGATGAAATCGGTCCTGAAGTGATGCATACTCAAAGAAATAGCTTTTGGATAAAAGCCCTGTTAATTCATCCTTTTCTGTAGACTGAATAATCATACGATCTTCGTATAAAGCAATAATTCTCTTTACACGAGCCATAATCTTTTCCGGCATATCATAGGGCTTTTTAATAAAATCCGCTGCCCCCATTTTCAAACTTTCTATCTCTGCTGACTCATCTGAGGTAAGGACAATAATGGGGATATTTTTGAAAACCACATCCTGTTGCATCTGCTTCATCACTTCAAACCCGTCCATATTGGGCATTCGAAGGTCCAAAAGCACCAGAGATAGCAAAGGTCCCTGCTCCTCGATTACCTGCAGTGCCTTTTGACCATCCTCTGCATACAATACTTCGTAACTATCCTCTAAAATACCACCTAATATCTCTCGGTTAATAAATTCGTCATCCACCACCAGGACGCTACGTTTTATGTTTGAAAGATAAATGTTCTGATCTCCCATACTCTCTCCCCTCTCGTCTCACTTTTTGTTTTGTAATACCTTCTTTAATTCATTCAAAAGTTGTTTTTGATCTATGGGTTTGGCTACGTGACCGTTCATTCCTGCCTGATAGGCGTTCTTTTTATCCTCTTCAAAAGCATTGGCTGTCATAGCCAAAATAGGAAGGGACGCCTTTGTTTCATCCTGCAGATTTCGAATACTTTGTGCCACTTCGTAGCCATTCATCTTCGGCATTTGAATATCTAACAATATAATATCATAATAATCTTTAGGTGCGTGTATAATTTTTTCCAGGGCATCTTCCCCGTCACAGGCTTCTTCCACTGCAAAACCATAGATTTCCAGAATAGCCGCTCCAATCTCCCTGTTAATATCCATATCATCCGTAAGCAGCACTCTCATTCCCGTAAAATCCATTTCGGAAATATCCTCCTTGGACATATGCTGTGCCATTTCCTCCCTGGATACTGGTTCAAGGAAAAGATTAATGATAAATTCCGAACCCACATCCTCTTTTGTAATAACAGAAATCTCTCCTCCCATGGCATCCACAATCTGTTTTGTAATTGCCATGCCAAGACCTGTTCCCTGAATGCCTTTGGTCTTTTCTGTTTGTTCTCTTTCAAAAGACTCAAAAATATGGGCGGCAAATTCCTGGCTCATACCAAATCCATTGTCCTTTACACGGATTTCATAAGGAATTTTATTCTCTTTTTCTTCCCCTTTCTTCTCCCGAAGGGTAATGTGAATTTCGCCCTTTTCCTGCGTATATTTAATTCCGTTGGAAGCCAGATTTATCAGAACCTGATTCAGTCGCAGTCCATCTGTCAAAACATAGGGATGCGATAACCCATCGGCGTCCACTGTAAGACTTTGGGATTTAGCCTCTGCCTGTACTCTCATAATGGAATCCAGATTCAGAAACAATTCCTGTAAATCCGTGGGACCATAGGATAATTCCATCTTTCCGTTTTCAATACGACTCATTTCCAAAACATCATTGATTAAGGAGAGCAAATGGTTTCCGGATGCTTTGATTTTTTTTAAATAGTCTTTGGTTTTATCGGGATTATCCTCATTCATAAGCGCCAAATCCGTATAGCCTAAAATAGCATTCATAGGAGTCCGGATATCATGGGACATATGAAACAAAAAAGAGGACTTTGCCTGACTGCGCATTTCCGATTCCACCATTTTAATATCATTTTCTTTTTGCCTGTTTAACATAATAGAAAACAGGGAAAACAAAAAGAACAACACCACTACCACCACAGCCATTTGAATCAGTACATTGATGGACAGAAAATATCTTAGGTACTCCCTCTCCCACCCGTGGAATGCGGCGGTCTTTTCTATGGTGCGCTGACGAGTCCACATAACCGTGGAAAAGAAAATCAAAAACACCATCAAAATCCACATAGCTGTGGACTGACCGTACAACTGTCTCGTATCGTGGCGATAAATATACCAGTAATACAAAAGTCCCAGCGTACTCCAAATTGCCAGAATACAATAGGACTCTGTTGCCAGTTTATTTTGGGAAATTACGTTTGGAATCAGTAAAAAGAAAAAGGACATGGCGGCGGCCAGCATGCCGATTACAGATTTTATTTTGATACCAATATGAACATCTTTCTCTTTTCGAACCAGACGTAAGCTCCCCCACATACTGTAAACATACACTATGGTAGCGGAAATGGTAGTAACGTCCACAAACCAGCCAATAGCGGTTCTTCCAAAAAAGGGTATCAGCAAAGAGATTCCCATAATCAAAAAAACAGCCACTACCGGCTCCTTGTATTTATTTTCTTTTCCCACTATCGTTGGCATCAGTTCTTCATTGGACATAATCTGCAAAAGTCTCGCTGTAGCTCCATAAAGTCCAAATAGACTGGTAAAGATTGCACATAGAATGCTGATTACCAGCATTGCAAGGCCTGCTTTCCCCATAGTAATACTGACACTATAAAACACCGGCAGTCCAAACAAATTAGAAGCCTGTGAGGAAGCTTCAAGATAAGTACTCCAACTTGAGTACCCTTTTGGCAGAGCAAACACCGGAATTAAAACGGGAAGCAAATAAGCCAGTGCCGAAGCCACTACCGCATAAGGAAGGATCTTTTGTGCATCCTCTTCCTTTCTTCCTCCTGAATTAATCATATAAGTAACTGCTTCAAATCCCACAAACATCCAGGGACCCAGCATACAGATATTTAACACTTCCATTCCGTTGGAAACCGTGGACTTGGCAAACCCAAAGGAACCGGGCGCCGTTTTCGTGCCCAAAAGCAAAACTCCGATAAAAAGAATCACTACGAAAAGAATTTGTATCAGTGCAAACACAATATGAAGCAGACGTACTGCCCTCTTTCCGTATACCCTCAAAAACGCCATGGCAATTAAGATTGCCTCCGTTACAAGAATCTCTCCCAGATATACGTCATATCCTGCAATGGTATAGTGAAGTCCCCACTGCAATACATCTGAAAAAAGAAATCGTATTAAAAGAACCACTGCCGTCACATTGGCCCACATTATGGATAAATAGGCCAAAAGCATAGCCCAGGCAGACAAAAAACCATGGTCTTTTCCCAGTATTTTTCCTATATATACATGCATACCGCTTTCCTGGGGAAAGCGGTGTGCCATGTAGGAAATACTACTTCCGATAAAATAAATAATCAGTGTAGCTAAAATGATTCCAATGAGAGAGCCCATAGGTCCGGCTTCCGGCAGGAAAATATTTCCAGGCATCATAAATGCACCCCATCCACAGGCGCATCCAAAGGTATATGCCCAAGCAGATATTTCTCCTATCCTTTTCTCATCTTTTTTTTGATTCATATAACTCCCCTTATTATCTCTATCCTTCCGATGCCATCTCCTCTATGGAATCTGCCATTTCAGAAACCGAAGATTCCTCTACCCGAAAGTAGCTGATGGTTGCTTTCATTTCGTGGGCAAGATTCTGTAAGTCAGCCGCACTGTCTGTAATAATGGCAAAGGTAGCATTTAATTCTTCCATAGATGCATTGGTCTGTTCCGTAGCTGCCGCATTCTCTTCTGAAATAGCAGACAAATCGGAAATAATCTCCACAAGATTGTTCTTGGCTTTGTTGAGTTCATTAATCCGACTGGTAATGTTGTTGGTACCTACGGAAACATTTTTTACATTTTCTATCATTCCATGCATATCGTTTTTGGTAGAATCCAAATACTCGGACTGTTTTACAAAACTGTCCGCAAGTTTGTTCATCACCTTTACGGACTCCTCCGAATCATGTAAAAGCTGAGAAACAATACGCTTAATCTCTTCTGCACTTTCTGATGACTGAACTGCTAACTGACCGATTTCCGATGCCACCACTGCAAATCCTCTTCCTGCTTCCCCGGCTCTGGCGGATTCGATTGAGGCATTAAGAGAAAGCAAATTGGTCTGGGATGCAATCTCTGTAATGGCGTTTGAAAAGTCTGCAATGGTCTTGGCAGACTGATTGGTGGATTCAATGGTCTTTCCGATTTCATCCACATCCGCTTTTACCTCTTCACTTTGATTGATAAGCAAATCCAAAGCTTCCATAGCCGTATGGGCAGATGCATTCATTTCATCTGCATAGCTTTCCAAATTGGACACATTTTCTGTAATCTCATCTATGTCATTTCCAATATCTTCCGTATCCAAGGCAGCCGTCTGTATGGATTCTGCCTGGGAAATAGCTCCTTTGGAAATCTCTTCCACCGCATCTGTTACCTGTCCGGATGCTTCGGAAGCCTGTCCTGCAGAATCCGCCAAAGCTGTTCCGGAGTGAGCCAATTCATCAGACATCTGCTGAGACGACTGAATAACCGCTTTAATCTTTTCTCCCAACGCCCTCATGGAATCCGCAATGGTTCCCAGTTCATCCTTTCGTTCCAGAGTGGATTTTTCCACCTCCAAATGTAAATCACCATCGGACAGCTGATGCAGGTGCGCAGCAACATTTTCCATAACGGCTGAGGTTTTCTTTGAAATTACAAATCCAACCAAAGAAAGCACCACTACTACTGCCAGTGCAAAAAATACCATAGTAAGCACTGCCTTTCGAACTGCTGTAGTCACATCATTTGCTTCACGAAGAACAGACACCATACCGGCGTTTGAACCATCGGCATTATACATAGGAATATAAAAGGAATCATAACGAACGCCTCCGATATCAATTCCTCTGGCATAGTATTTTTGCCCCTGTTTTACCACAATATCATAGACTTCATCATCTGCGTCCGTACCTACCTCACGATTTCCGGACTGATCTACCAAAGTAGTCAGAACACGCTCTGCCCGGGACTCATCTGCATGATTGTAAAACAGGGTAAAATTCAATCCGGTTTTTTTATGAAGGTCATCCATAAGTTCATAATCCCCACTCATATGAACATCCCCTTTGTAGAGTTCTCCGTTTTTTACAACCCAGTCCCCTTCATAGGCAAAGTTGTACATATCTGCCATCATTTCTGCTCCGGCAGTAAGCTCCTCTTCGGTCATACTTTCATATGTACTATCTACTTCCACACTTCCCAGGATTGTCAAAAGTACTGCCGTAATTACAACACAGACAACCGCTAAAAGGATTAACCGCTGCACCAGTTTTTGATTTCTTTTTCCGTTCATTTTTTTCTCCCCTTGTCATTATTTCTGATAATTAACCGTATATTTTAATTATAGTCAGTTTTCTTATTGAAACAAGGTGGAATTTATAAAAAAGTATGAAAAATCCAACCAAAAAAAAGAACTCCACTTCTACAATGTTCATTTCCACTGTAAAAGTAAAGTTCCTTTTGTATATATTCGCTACATATGATTACTCAATACTGCAATTTCCAGTTCTTCCAACTGTTTGTTGTCTACCGGAGTAGGTGCCTCTGTCATAAGACAGCTTGCATCCTTTACCTTCGGGAAGGCGATTACATCACGGATGGAATCAGCTCCTACCATAAGCATAATCATACGGTCCAAACCAAAGGCCAAACCTGCATGAGGCGGTACACCATACTTGAAAGCATTTAACAGGAACCCAAATCTGTCATAAGCTTCTTCCTTGGTAAAGCCAAGAGCTTCAAACATGGTTTCCTGAACATCGTTCTGATGAATTCTTACAGAACCACCACCAAGTTCACAACCGTTTAATACAATATCATAAGCCTTTGCTTTTGCTTCACCCTTCTTGTCCGTATTGATGATGGAAACATCCTCATCTCTGGGCATAGTGAATGGATGATGCATTGCAAGATAACGATTCTGTTCATCAGACCATTCAAATACAGGGAAGTCAACAACCCACAAGAACTTAAATTCATTTTCGGGGATTAAATCCAACTGTTTTGCAAGACTGCATCTTAAAGTACCAAGTACTTCCCAAACAATCTTATTTCTGTCAGCGGCAAAGAGTAACAAGTCTCCTGCTTCACCTTTCATGGCCTTTACCAAAGCATCCATTTCTTCATCAGAGAAGAACTTTGCAAAAGAAGACTTAATGCTTCCGTCGTTTTGGATTGCCACATAAGCAAGACCTTTTGCTCCGCAGCCCTTTGCTTCTTCCACTAACTTATCAATCTTTTTACGGCTCATTTCGCCCTGTCCCTTTACGTTCAAGCCTCGAACAGAACCACCGTTTTCCAATGCTGTTGTAAACACACTGAAGCCACAGTCTTTTACCACTTCTGAAACATCGGTAAGTTCCATACCGAAACGCAAATCCGGCTTATCGGAACCAAAACGGTCCATAGCTTCCTGCCAGGTCATTCTGGGAATAGGAAGGGGAACTTCCACACCTAATGTTTCCTTAAATACATGAGCTAAAAGTCTTTCGTTTACATCAATAACATCGCCTACATCAACGAAGGAAAGCTCCATGTCCACCTGGGTAAACTCCGGCTGTCTGTCAGCACGTAAGTCCTCATCTCTGAAGCATTTTGCAATCTGGAAATAACGGTCAAATCCGGAGCACATCAAAAGCTGCTTAAATAACTGAGGTGACTGAGGAAGTGCATAAAAGCTTCCCGGATGAATACGGGAAGGCACCAAATAATCTCTTGCTCCCTCAGGAGTGGATTTCTGCAAAATAGGAGTCTCCACTTCAATAAATCCTTCATTAATCAAAAACTGACGAATAGAAGAAACGACTCTGCTTCTCATGAAAAGCTTCTGCTGTAAATCCGGACGACGAAGATCCAAATAACGATATTTTAAACGAAGTTCATCTTTGGTCTGAATGTTTTCCTCAATAGGGAACGGAGGTGTTTCAGACTCGGATAAAACCCGAAGGGATTCAGCAAATACTTCAATCTCTCCGGTCTTTAGGTTTTCGTTCACAGCTGCAGTTCTTTTTGACACCTTACCGGTAATGGCAATTACGAATTCACTTCGAAGCGTTCCTGCTTTTTCAAAGCCCTCTTTTCCGATAACATTCTCGTCAAATACAAGCTGCATCAAACCGCTTCTGTCTCGCAAATCAACGAAAATCAAACTTCCCAAATTTCTTCTCTTTTGTACCCAGCCCATAAGGCATACTTCGGTACCGATATTGGATGCATCCAACTCCGCACATCTGTGGGAACGATGCAAGCCGTTCATGCTCTCTGCCATTTATACTTCCTTCTTTCTATAATCTCAATTTAGTCGGCGTAGAAATCCTTGAACTCAGTGTAGCCCTGCGCTTCCAACTGTTCCTTTTGGAACTTCTTGTTTTTGTTCATCTTTACCACTAAAACCTGACGTCCTTCATTACGGGCAACAGCTGCTTCTTTCATAATATTTGCCAATCCCTCTGCAGGCATCTTTTTGTCTACAAGATAGGCAATCTTATTATCACTTCCGGGAACTTTGAAATCCTGTTCCAGTAAAAGTAAGATAATACGTTCAAATCCAATGGAAAAACCACAGGCAGGAACGTTTTGACCGGTAAACTTTCCAATCATTTCATCGTAACGTCCGCCTCCACCGCAGCTTCCTCCAAATTCAGGAATGGCGATTTCAAAAATGGTTCCTGTATAATAACTCATTCCACGAACCAAGGTGGGGTCAAATACCAATTTAAAGTCTGCTGCTTTGTTGGCATTAACTGCTGCTGCAATTTCCTTTAAGGAAGTTGCCACAGCCTCATCCAACTTATCTCCCAACTTTTCCAACAACGTGGTCACTGCTGTTTCCACGTCTCTTTGTCCATCCAAAAGAGAAAAAAGTTCCAAATATTTGTCTACCACATCAGCCAAATACTCATGAGAAATCAAATCCTCACGAACTCCGTCCAATCCGATTTTATCCATCTTATCCAAAGAAATAAACACATCATCGTAAGAATCTTCCGAAAAGCCGGCATAGGAAGCCATAGCCTTTAAGATTCTTCTTTCGTTGATACGAATTTCAAAATTGGAAAATCCAAGTTTTCCGAGACAGGTGGTAGTCGCCGTAATCAATTCAATTTCTGCAATGTTTCCAGCCTCTCCTAAAATATCGATATCACACTGGGTAAACTGACGATATCTTCCTCGCTGAGGTCTGTCTGCGCGCCATACGCTACCAATCTGAAGCGCTTTAAAAGGAGAAGGCAAATCATTGGCATGGTTTGCATAGAAACGTGAAAGAGGTAAGGTCAAATCATAACGCATACCGTAATCCACCACATCCATTTCTTCTTTGGCTTCTTCCAGTTTTAATTTTTCGCCTCTTTTTAAAACTTTAAAAATCAGCTTTTCATTTTCACCACCCTGCTTTGAAGAAAGGTTTTGAATATCTTCCATGCATGGGGTCTCTATAGGTGTAAAACCAAAACTACGATAAGTCTCTTTGATTACACCGGTAACATAGTCTCGGATTTCCATTTCCCGAGGCATAATATCTTTCATTCCATTGACCGGTTTTTTCTTTAAGGCCATATGTCCTCCTAAAACTTCTTATTAAAAATTCACAACAAGAAGTATTATAGTTTGTTTTTGCCCTAACTTCAATATAAGAAAAGGAAAAAAATCACTGCAAAAACCCTTAGTATTTGTACAAAAACTTTGTGAAAAAGGCTCCGATTCTATAGATGGGATGTTCAAATCTCTTTTTCACATTCTTCAACTCCTGACGAATGGGTAAATGCTGTGGACATACTTTCTCACATTTTCCGCATTCCACACAAAGGGATGCCCCGGATTTCTTTTGACGAAGTACGGTAGCCATAAAGTATTCCCGAAAGGCATTGATGTAATTATCGGTATAACTTGCATTGTAGGAAGCAAAACAGTTTGGAATATCCACGCCCTTTGGACAGGGTTGGCAATAACCGCAGCCGGTACATCCCACCTTTACCTTTGCATTGATTTCTGCCAATACTCTATCATACAGTGCCAGCTCTTCTTTTGACAAATGGTCCACCGTAGCCTCTGAAGCAATACGGGTATTTTCCTCCACCTGGGAAATGGCGTTCATACCGGACAACACCACATTTACCTCCTTGTGATTCCAAATCCATCTAAGGCCCCAGTCCGCAGCGGAACGTTTCACCGGCATTTTTTCAAACTCTTTGTAGGCTCCCTCAGGAAGTCCGTTTACCAGTCTTCCTCCTCGAAGGGGTTCCATAATAATGACGGGAATTCCCTTTTCGTTGGCATACTGCAACCCTTCAATACCAGCCTGGGCATGCTCATCCATATAGTTAAACTGAATCTGACAAAAATCCCAATCATAGGCGTCGATCAATTCTTTAAACGCCTTTGTTCCTCCATGGAAGGAAAAACCGATATTTTGGATTTGTCCCAAAGCTTTCTTTTCCTTAATCCAATCCAAGGCTCCCAATTCA
This sequence comes from Lachnospiraceae bacterium, assembly GCA_024694625.1. GTDB lineage: Bacteria > Bacillota > Clostridia > Lachnospirales > Lachnospiraceae > JAILEN01. The sequence goes on from JAILJP010000022.1 coordinate 32,075, forward strand.
CAAAGTCGATTCCAACTGTTTACGTCATTGAGCATATGCATCAAATAATAATCCACATAATCCATTTGAAGGCGCTCCAACTCTTCGGAGAAATACTTTTCAAACTCCTCAGGCTTTGTCACCTTATACTGAGGAAGTTTTGTAGCTACATTGATTTGATTCCGGCAATTATATTCTTTTACAAACTTACCTAAACAAACCTCGCTACCGCTGTAAACATAAGCGGTATCAAAATAATTCACCCCTAAATCCAAGGCTCGCTTCATCTCTTCATTTGCTTTCTTTTGATCGATTGTTCCTCCGTTTTTGGTAAAACGCATACAACCATATCCCAACACAGAAAGCTTTGTTTTGTTTTTCTGGTTTACTCGATACTGCATAAGATCCTCCCTGTATATCCACACAAAATACAATTTTCATTTTTCGTCTCTTGCATAAATATACCACAAAGGATAGGATAATGATGACAAAATCTATTATGATGAGGGTTGTATTTTGATAAAGAGGAAAAACATACCAACAAGGCTGTTAAAACCTGGCATGATTATCGATCAAACCATTGTTGATCGCATAGGCCGAAACCTGGTGGTAAAAGGGGCTGAACTAGACGAGTACATCATTGACTCCATGTTGAAAATGGGGATTATGAGTGCCTATATTTTTGATGGATACTTACCGGATCCCGATGAGTCACTCATCACTTCTCCTGAGGCTGCCCGTCAAATTGAACGTTTGACAAAAAGCGACCGTTCTAAAGTAAAACTATCCGAGGATGTAAAAAAACGTGTTGCCGAAGGAATTCAGTACATTTACAGTTCCGGTGTGGACACTCAAGAAATATCCAAGGCCGCTACCAACATCACCGACGATTTAATGAATGCCATTTTTAGCAACAATGCCGTAGCCATTGATATCAGTGTGTTAAAAACCAGTGATGAATATACCTTTAAGCATTCTGTAGATGTGGCAACCATTGCTATGATTACCGCCAAAAGTGCCGGACTTGCCAAAGAGCAAATCTACGAAATCGGATTAGCCGGACTGTTGCATGACGTTGGCAAAACCAAAGTACCGGACAGTATTTTAAACAAACCTGGTCGTTTGGAAGATGATGAATTTGAGATAATGAAAAAACATTCCCTTTTCGGCTATCGAATGATTGAGAACAACCCGGATTTAAGTTCTGCAGTAAAACTGGCGGTGCTCCAGCATCACGAAAAAATTGACGGTTCCGGATATCCCATGGCAGTGAAAGGTGATCAGATTTCAAGCTATGCGAAGATTCTGTCCATCTCCGATATTTACGATGCTTTGGTAACGGACCGCCCTTACAAATCCGCCTTTAGCCAAAGAGATGCCATTGAAATGATTATGTCTATGACCGGCGAGTTGGATATCAAAATAATGGAAACTTTTTTGGAAAGTATGATTCTTTACCCAGTAGGCTCCATCGTGGAACTTTCCAACGGCGAAAAAGCAAAGGTGGTATCTAATACGCCGAAGTATATTTTGCGTCCCACCGTGGTAGGACTGCAAAGCGGAATTGCCTATGATTTAGCCAATGATATGAGTTACGCAAATATCATTATTCTTTAAGCAAAAAACTCTTCTCTCCCGTATCTTAAGTACGAAAGAGAAGAGTTTTCTTTGTAATGAAACTTAACCCTGTAGGGCTTTAATAATATTTGGAAGCTCTGCATCCACCTTGTCGTTTTCCAACTGACAGGTTCCTGCATTGGCGTGTCCGCCACCTCCGTAAGATAAACAAAGTTCTCCGATGTTTACCTTTGAGTTTTTGTTAATAATGGATTTTCCAATCATAACTGCAGTGTTTTGCTTTTGGAATCCCCATGCTACATGGACAGACATCTCAACTTCGGGATGCATGGCATATACCATAAAACGATTTCCGGTGTAGATGGTCTCTTCATGTCTTAAATCAATGACTGCCACCTTTCCTTCAATCTTTGTAATGCGATTTAACTGCTCTTTGAACTTCTCCTGCTGTTCAAAGTACAAATCCACACGCTCTTTGACATCCGGAAGAGCAAGCACATCATCAATAGGGTGGATTACACAGTAATCGATTAATTCCATCATCAAATCATAATTGGAAATACGGAAATCATGGAATCTTCCCAAACCGGTACGGGCATCCATAATAAAGTTCATCAATACCCATCCTGTAGGAATTAAAATCTCTTCTTCAGTAAAATCAGCACTGTCGCCCTTATCTACCGCTGTCATGATTTCTTCTGAAATACGTTTAAATGTCTTGGCACCGCCGTAGTAATTGTAAACCACTCTGGCTGCGGACTTTGCTTCTCCCTCGATAATGAATTTATCCTTAGCTACTTCTGGATCCACACGACTCAATTCTGATTCATGATGATCAAAAGCAATTTTTACTCTAGGATCAAACGGAAGATTCGTGGTGATATCGTCACCGGTAAGTTCTACCTTTCCGTCCTGAATATCTTTGGGATGTACGAACTTAATCTCATCAATCAAATCCATTTCTTTTAAAAGCATGGCGCAAACCAAGCCATCAAAATCACTTCTTGTTACCAGTCTTCTACTCATATTCTCCCCTCCTCGCAAATTCTATGTGAAAATTATACACCTCTCAACTTTTAGCGGCAACAATTCTTACTTTTCATTTCCTTTTTTCAGCTCTTCCAAATTCTCTGTAATATCATCCATTAAAACAGAGAACTGGTCTACTAAGGAAACGTTTTTCTCACTTAAAGCCGTAATCTCTGTGGTGGAAGCTGACATTTCTTCACCTGTAGCAGAAATTGTACTTACGCTATCCACAATAACATTGTTGGAAGCTTTAATCTTCACCATAAGCTCTGCCATTTCCGTAATTTCTGAATGAAGGTTCTTCATTTCTTCTTCCACGATTTGGAATTTCTCCTCTGCGTTTTCTGCATATTCTTTTTCTGCATTGGAGATATTAACGTTGTCTTCTACTTTGCCTACAACATCATCTGCATCTTCTGCCAACTCATCCAAAATGGAAGTGATGTTTTCTGTAGCACTCTTAGTCTGTTCAGCCAGCTGACGAATCTCATCTGCAACAACGGCAAATCCACGTCCGGCCTCTCCTGCTCTGGCTGCTTCGATTGATGCATTTAATGCCAAAAGATTGGTCTGAGCAGAAATATTTAAAATCATATTTGTAATTTCCCGAACTTCTACGGATTTTACCTGAAGGTTTGCTGCTGATTCTTTCATCAGTGCTCCGGAATTTAATGCTTCCTCAACCTGTTTTGCCAACTCTGTCATAGCGGCAGAACCTTCTGCAACTGCCTTTAACACATCATCGGAAGTATTTATGATGACGTCTGTTTTTTGAGAACTGTCATCAATCATTCCCTGAATAGCCTGGGTTTCTGATGTCTGCTCAATGATAGCATCTGTATTGTTGGTAATTCCTTCGGAAACCCCTTCCAATGACTCGTGGGTTCTAACTGCAGATTCGTGAATCTCTCCCAAAATAGAAGAAGCTTCTTCCACATCCTGTGTAACCTTTCCAGCCACATTCATGATACGTTTGGATACCTCGGCATTAGCCGCTGTTTCATTTTCAATTTCCTCCACGGAAGCTTCGAAGAAGTCGGTAACAATACGAACTCCAGGGATGGTACAAAGGCAAATAATAATACATACGATTGCCTGAACCATAACATATTCCAATGCATCAAAAGGGTTTGCTGCCGTTACCAACATTTCAACGATTTTTATAATATTGGTTGCCAAGAATAAAAGGGACATCACCTTTACAAATTTTCGGTCCAAAGATACAACCAATGCAATCAAAAAAGGAATGTAATAAGGATATGTGGTGTTGGAAGTGGTGGTTAACAACGCCACTAAATAGGATATAAAAACGATTTGTGAAATAAACTTATAACACTTTTCACTTCTTCTGTCCTTTGCATACATTATAATTGCCAAAATCATACAGATAGCCAAGACAATCATAGGTATAATCGACAACATAGGGTTCATGCCGGATAGCTTTAATTGGGATAATAATCCCAAAAGCATAAACGCTCCCGTTGTAAGTGCACCCAATATCATAAGCTTATTGGTTCGTTCGATTAATCTTTCTCTCATTTCTTTCTTCCCCCTACATATTGTAGTAATAATAAAAACTAACTACATTTTATCATAGACATAGAAAAATAAATATATAGATTTTTACAAATATAATTGTCTCTTCCGTTCAATCATTTCATCGATTCTTTGGATGTAAAGATCAACATCCTTCACGTTTTCACAACGTTCTACTTTTATTTTTAAATCCGTTGACCCTTCGGCGTTTCGTCCTACTTTTTTACATGCACTTCCTGCCCCTAAAGCCACAATATCGCAAAGTTCTTCCATAATCTCAATATTGTAAAGGCATTCCTTGCCCTCTGGTGCAAATCCGATATTTTCCAAATTGCCGGAAATCTGTTTTTGACGGTACATATAATAGGGGCTCATTCCCATTTCTTTAGCGGCCTCGTGAACCATCTCCATAATATCTTTGGAATTTACAAAAAGCTCGTTTTCATAGTTTTCCCACTGAATGTTTAGTCTGGAGGAACGCTTAATTGCCAAAGAATGCACCGTAAGATTGTCCGGTTTCATCTTTTTCACTTCCGCTAAAGTTTTCGCTACATCTTCTTTGGATTCTCCCGGAAGTCCTACAATCAAATCCATGTTGATAAAAAAGCCCTTTTTCCCCTGTGCCTTCGCTTCATCACTGATTTGTCTCGCCAGAGAAAAGCTCTCTCGAATCTGTTCCACCGTATGGAAGCGGCCAATCAAATCCAAGGTCTTTTGATGCATGGTTTGCGGATTTACAGAGATTCGGTCAATATTGTGATTGGCAAGTACCCGAAGTTTATCCTCTGTAATGGAATCCGGTCTTCCCGCCTCCACAGTAAACTCCCGAAGGGCGGACAAATCCAAATGTTCTTCCACTGCCAAAAGCAATCGGTCCAACTGGGACGCAGAAAGGGATGACGGGGTACCTCCTCCAATATAGATGGTATCCAACGTACGATGTTTGAAATGTTCCCCTGCAAAGGCAATTTCTTTCATCAAAGCATCCAAATAGGCGTCACTTTTCTTTTGATACAATCCCATTGGATAAGAAGAAAAAGAACAATACAAACAAATACTGGGACAAAAGGGAATCCCAATGTATAAAGCGTACTTATCTCCAATCTCTCCCATAACGGAGAGTTCCCGTTTCGCTATATTGGTTGCTAGGGAAATCTTTTCATCGGAACAAAGATAGGTTTCTTTCATATATCTTTGCACCTCAGCTTCTGTTTCCCCTGCCATTAATTTTTTTAAAGGAATCTTCGTGGGGCGAATCCCGGTAAGGGTTCCCCAGGGAAGTGAAATCTGTACCTTCTTTGAAAGCACTTCATATATCAGACGTTTTAATCTGTTTTTTGTATCACTGCGGTCAGCTTCATCTATGGCAATGTCTCCGGAGTATTCTCCGTTACATTCCATGGAAATTTTGTCATGTTCTACCCGGATTTCCACAGATTCTTCACCCTCCGGCAATTCTTTATTTAAAAATACCTTGGGCTTTTCTCCCTGATAAAAGGCCTGCACCAGACCGTAAGCGTCATACAAAAAACTTTCGTTATTGATTTTCAGATTCATGATTTTTATCCTTTTCATTAAGATAAGAAAGGATTATAGTGCAATTCATCCTCCACAGTGGTTACGCTGTCATGTCCCGGATAACAAATGGTGTCCTTTGGCAGAGTAAGTATTTTTTCTTTCACTGCACGCACCAACATAGACATGGAGCCTCCGGGAAAATCCGTTCTTCCAATGGAAGAACAAAACAAAGAATCTCCCGTAAAGCAGATACCCTGATTGGGTACATAGAAGCAACAACCTCCCGGTGTGTGTCCGGGGGTAAACAATACGCGAATATCAAATCCGGCCAAGGACAATTCTTCTTCATCCTTTACGAAAACATCGGCATGATAGATTTCTCCGTGAAATCCCATGGAAGAAGAAAGATTTAAACCGGGAGTCTCCAAGGTTTCCTTTTCTGCTTCAAAAGCATAGCATAACACGTCTCTTCCCTCTTTTTTGCAAAGGTCCTGTAATTCTTTTATACCTCCTGCATGATCAAAATGACCATGGGTCAAAAGTATGGCTTCAAGAGAAAGGCCTTTGTCCTTTATTTTTTGATACAAGGGCTCTGCTGCCGCTCCGGGATCAATTACTACTGCCTTTTTTTCATCTTCATTTATTAAGAAATAGCAGTTCGTGGCAACAGGTCCCACCACATATTGTTCTACATTAAACTTCATATACTAACCTGTGGTTCTTTCAATATCTATAATACTTTCAATCGCTTTCAAACGATTTACCAATTCTCTCAATTCTTCTTTGGAACGTACTCCAAAGGATACATCTATGGTAGCCACTCCCTGCTTGTTTGTTCTGGAGTGAATGCTATTAATATCGATGTTTCGCTCTGTAAATACTTTTGAAATATCCACCAAAAGACCGGTACGGTTATTGCCGTAAATATGGATATCTGCCAGATATAACTCGCCCTTGTGCTGTTCCAAGAATTCCGGTTGCCATTCCGCTTCAATTAAGCGGGGTTTTTCTATTTCCGGAAGATTAATAATGTTGATACAATCAGTACGATGAACGGATATCCCTCGTCCTCTGGTAACAAATCCAACGATTTCGTCCCCCGGTACCGGAGAACAACACTTGGAAAAACGAACGGATACATCATAGAGGCCTTTCACCACAATTCCGTTTTTGGACTTGGGATTCTTTTGGCCTTTTTCCACATCGTATGGAGTGTCCTGATGCTCTGCCAAGACTTCCTCATCGGTCTTATCCACCGGATGGTCCAAAAGAAAGGCATCAAACATCTTGTTTACCACAGCACCTTCTTTGATACTGCCCTGTCCGATGGCGGAAAGAACGGAGTCCCAATCGTGGAATCCATATCTTCGCATTACCCGTTCCTGATATTTCGGTTGGTTAATATCAGCCACATTAATATTCTTGGATTTTGCGGAATCCAAAAACAGTTCCTTTCCTTTGGCAATGTTTTCTTCTTTTGAAACACTGCGGAACCATTGATTAATCTTATTTTTCGCCTGGGTGGATTTTACAATTTTAATCCAGTCCCGGCTGGGTCCTCTGGAATTTTGAGAGGTAATAATCTCGATTCGATCCCCGTTTTGGATAATATAGTCAATGGGAACTAATCTGCCGTTTACCTTTGCTCCAATCATACGGTTTCCTACCGCAGAATGAATGGAATATGCAAAGTCAATGGGGGTAGACCCATTTGGTAAGTTCTTTACATCTCCGGAAGGAGTGAAACAAAATACCGTATCTGAGAACAAATTCAAATCACTCTTTAAGAGATTTAAGAATTCGTTGTTGTCACTCATGTCCTGCTGCCATTCCAAAATCTGACGAAGCCAGGAAAGCTTTTCCTCTTCGGAATTCACTGTGGCACCTTCGCCGGATTCCTTGTACTTCCAATGCGCCGCAATACCGTACTCAGAGGTACGATGCATTTCGTAGGTACGAATCTGGATTTCAAAAGGTGTACCGCTGGGACCAATCAAAGTGGTATGCAAGGACTGATACATATTGGGCTTTGGCATGGCAATGTAGTCTTTGAAACGTCCCGGAATAGGGGTATACATCTCATGAATTACGCCAAGTGCCGCATAACAATCCTTTACATCCTTTACAATAATCCGAATGGCAAACAAATCATAAATCTGATCCAAGGTTTTGTTTTGATTTACCATCTTTTTATAAATACTGAAAAAGTGTTTACTTCTTCCGTAAATCTCTGCTTCAATTTCCGCTTCGGCAATGTGATCTTTTACTTCTTCCACAAGGCCTGCCACATACTCGTCTCTTTGGCGTTTGCGAAGGGCAATCTTTTCCACTAATTCATAATACGCCTCCGGCTCCAAATACTTCAAAGCCAAATCATCCAACTCGATTTTTACTTTTGAAATACCAAGACGCTGTGCCAAAGGAGCATAGATTTCCATGGTCTCTCTGGCTTTTTCTTTTTGCTTTGCAGGCTTCATATATTTCAATGTACGCATATTATGAAGTCGATCTGCAAGCTTTATAATAATAACACGTATATCTTTGGCCATGGCCAAAAACATCTTTCGTAGGTTTTCTGCCTGAATCTCTACCTTGTCCGCATCATAGGATAACTGTCCCAACTTCGTAACCCCGTCTACCAACAAGGCAACTTCCTTGGAAAACTGTTCTTCGATTTCTTCTGTAGTAAGCACCGTATCCTCGACAACGTCATGCAAGAGCCCTGCAACAATGGTTTCCTTATCCATTTCCAAATCCGCCAAAATTATGGCAACACAAAGAGGGTGAATGATATAAGGTTCACCGGATTTTCGCACCTGTCCCTCATGGGCAGAATTTGCGATACGATATGCTTTTTGAATCATGGAAATATCTGTACTGGGATGGTACTTTTGAATACGATTGATGAGTTCGTCATATAAAACTTCAGGATCCACAAAATCCTGAGTAGCCACAACTCCCCGATTTGGCCGTGACATATCCGCTTCGAGTTTTTCGAATTCTTTAGATTGAATATCAGACATGTCGGCCTCCTCTCGTTTTGATTAAATATTAAACAATATATTATACGAAATCGGTTCAGATTTCAAACTAAAATTTCATATAATTCGTCATCTATCTGTTTAAAATTTAACTTTTTTAATAATTTAACCGATGGGACGTTTTCCTTATCCACTTGAGCATAGATTCTCTTCTTATGTAAGGTATGAAATGTATAGTCGATAATAGCCTTGCATACCTCTGTAGCGTAGCCTTGATTTTGATACTCCTCTTTAATGGCATATCCAAGTTCCACCGTGTCCGGATCGCTTCTGTAATCATCGTCCTCTCGTCGGGAACTATGCTCGATTCCTCCTCTGGATTCCACTCCTGCCCGGCCGATTAGCTCTTTTGATTCCTTATCAAAGACCAGCCACATACCATAATCGTAAAAACCATAAACCTTTTCGATGTAATTTGCCTCATAAGCCGCTTCTTCTTCTCTTTCATACAAAGGCTCCATATAATCCGTCATATGTTCGCCTTCGTATAGTTTGAACAAATCATCCAAATCCTTCATGGAAAACTCACGTATTACCGTACGCTTTGTTTCCATTATATATAAGGGAATCTTGTGGAAACGATGATGTACCTTCCACAGGTAAGAAAAGTCTACGCTTTCAAAGCTCAAAAGAATCCAATTGTTTTCTAACTGACAGGATAGCCCTCCCTCATATGCAATGATGGGAATATTCTCCCCCCTAAAATAATCGATCAGTTCCTGCTTTTGACAAATGGCAACGCAAAAAAGACCGGACAGACCCTTTACGTCTGCCTCAGTCTTTATGTAATCATGTAGATGTTCCCGTTCTTCTTCTGCCAAAGTTGAGGCAAGTTTGGTTACACGCTGTTTGTGAACTCCGTTATAATTCTCATCAATGATGAATTCACCATTTTCAAATCCTACCTGTATTATTCGAAATCTGTCCAATTGACACTTTGCCAAAAACAGATCTAAAAATCCCATCTCCGTAGGATTTAAAAGACTTCCGTCCACCTGTAGATAAAGTATTTTTTCCATTATAAGTTTTTAATTCTTTCCAATGCTTTCTTTGAATTTTCCAAAGTACCGAAAGCAGTCAATCTAAAGTAGTGTTCACCACTGGGGCCAAATCCGCTACCGGGTGTTCCCACTACGCAAGCATTCTCCAAAAGATAATCAAAGAATTCCCATGAAGTCATTTTGTCGGGAGTCTTCATCCAAATATAAGGGGCATTTACTCCACCGTAAACTTCAAGGCCCGCATCCTTTAATCCTTCACGAATGGTTTTGGCATTGTTCATATAATAGCCAACCAATTCCTGAACTTCCTTTTGTCCAGCTTCGGAATATACTGCCTCTCCGGCTCTTTGAATAATGTAAGGGGCACCGTTGAATTTGGTACCGTGACGTCTTGCCCACATATCGTGCAAAGATACGCCGTCGCATTTTAATTCCTTTGGTACAACAGTAAAACCTAAACGCACGCCGGTAAATCCCGCATTTTTAGAAAAGCTGCGGATTTCAATAGCGCATGTTTTTGCTCCTTCACATTCGTAAATACTATGTGCCACATCCTCTTCGGAAATATATGCCTCATAAGCTGCATCATAAATAATCAAACAGCCGTTTTTGTTGGCGTAGTCCACCCACTCTTGAAGCTGTGCTTTTGTAATGGTAGTTCCTGTAGGATTGTTGGGGAAACATAAATAAATAATATCGGGAGTTTCCTTGGGAAATTCCGGTACGAATCCATTTTCTGCTGTGGTGGGCATATAAATAATATCGCTCCATTTTTCCAATGTGCTGTCATAGTTGCCGCAACGTCCACCCATAACATTGGAATCCACGTAAACAGGATACACAGGATCACAAACGGCAATCTTGTTGTCTGTAGCAAACAATTCCTGAATATTCCCGGAATCGGATTTTGCCCCGTCGGAAACAAATATTTCATCTGCTGCTATATCACAACCCCTTCTGACATAATCCCATTTACAAATGGCATCTCTCAAAAAATCATAACCTAAATCCGGTGCATATCCCCGGAAGGTATCGGCATCTCCCATTTCGTCTACAGCTTTGTGAAGTGCATCAATCACACTGTTGGTAAGAGGTCTTGTAACATCTCCGATTCCCAAACGGATAATCTCCTTGTCGGGATTGGCCTCCTGAAAAGCTGCAACCTTTTTTGCAATATTGGAAAATAAATAGCTTCCCGGTAATTTCTGATAGTTTGTGTTAATTTTGTACATCTTTTTTCTTCCTTTTCTTTATAAAACTAGTATTTCATCTGTGCATTAATTCTTCGAATAGATTTTGATATCATCTTTTTCGAAATCTTCCGGCGGGAAAATCTCTCCGGAAAAGACAACCGTAGCCGGTCCGGTCATATAAACCTTATCCTCGGTTCTGTCGTATGAAATTTTTAACTTTCCTCCCAAGAGTTCCAGTTCCACTGTATCTTCGGTCAAACCGTTTAAGATAGCAGCCACTGCCGTAGCGCAGGCACCGGTACCGCAAGCCAAAGTCTCTCCACTTCCTCTTTCCCATACACGCATACGAATATGAGTTTTGTCAATAACGTTGGCAAACTCTGTATTGGTACGCTTGGGGAAGGTCTCATGATTCTCAAACTTGGGGCCGATTTTTTCCAAATCAAGCTGTCGAATATCCTGATCCATAAAGGTAACACAATGGGGATTTCCCATGGAAACACAGGTAACAGGATAAATCTTTCCATCCACTTCCATAGGCTCGTTAATCATTTGTTTTTCCGGGAATGTAACCGGAACCTTTGCAGCATCCAAAATAGGAGAACCCATATCCACACGAACTGAAGTCACTTTGTGGTCGGAAACCTCCAACTGTAAGGTTTTCACTCCTGCCAAGGTTTCAACGGTAATTTCGGTTTTGTCCGTAAGTCCAAAATCATAAACAAATTTTGCTACGCAACGAATCCCGTTTCCGCACATCTCACCTCTGGAACCGTCTGCATTATACATTGCCATTTCAAAATCGGCAACCTTGGACGGTTTGATTAAAATCAATCCATCGGAACCAATGCCAAAATGTCTGTCACTGACAAACACAGCGACTTTTTCCGGATGTTCCACTGTTTCTTCAAAACAGTTTACATAAACATAATCATTTCCCAAGCCATGCATTTTTGTAAATTTCATAGTAAGCCTCCTTATCTAAATCGATGACTGACACATTTGTTTGACCGTTTCGTAGTTTAACTTCCCGCCAAACAAATCCAAAGCTGAGCCAACGGTAATATTCAATTTTCCTTTTCCATAGGTTTGAATTAAATCAATATCATCATAATCACTGATGCCACCGGCATAGGTAAGGGCATTTCCCTCATAATCAGATAGAATTTCAATCAAATCCTTGTCGATTCCCTCTGACTTTCCCTCCACGTCAGCTGCATGGATTAAAAACTCATCACAATAGGGAGCTAGTTTTTCCAACAACTCCGGTGTAACCTCTTCTTTTGTAAAGGTTTGCCAACGGTCTGTTACCACATAATAATTTCTGTGATGACGTCTGCAGCTTAAGTCCAACACAATATGTTCCTTTCCCACTGCATCCCGCAACCGTTCTAAATTGGTGTAGTTGATTTCTCCATTGGAAAACACATAAGACGTTACAATCACATGACTGGCGCCGGCATCAATAAACTCTTTGGCGTTTTCCGCCGTGATACCGCCACCTACCTGAAGCCCTCCGGGATAGGCACCTAATGCCTTCATAGCCTGGGCTTTGGTTTCTAAATAATAGGGGGAGTCTTTTTTATTTAACAAAATGACATGCCCACCTTTTAATCCTTCCTGTTGATAAAACTCTGCGAAAAAGTCCGCATCCTTTTCCGAGACGAAATTTTCTTCGGCCTTGTCTCCCTCATCCACCAAGGAACTACCCACAATCTGCTTTACCTTTCCGTTGTGGATGTCAATACAGGGTCTAAATTCCATAATTCCTCCAAGTAATCTATTTCACTTTACAACTTCGCGATCCGGACCAAAGTCCGTATACCGTTCGGCCGGATGCATTCTTTTTGTATGCCCGCACCTGAACATATAAGGTTTTGCCCTCTCGGAGATTTGCTTCCGTATGACTGGTGGAAGCTGTACGATAGGTCTTTGCCAACAGCATCAGACGATTTCCTGAGACGCGGAACTGATATCCATCCACACCCCCTAAGGTAGATGTGGTCATAGTAACATGTCCGGGGTCTGAATTATTTAAGTTAAGATTAACTGCTCTTGGAATGGCAATTTCAGACACATACTGCAATCTGCCATTTACAAATTTCAGATTGTAATCCCTGCTGTAAAGTCCCATTAACATAAAAACCGAAATCAGGGCGATTACCCCTAATACACCAATGGTTTGACCCATATTTCGAAAAAATCCATGTTTTTTCATATTCCCTCACTCATCCTTCCTGCAAGTATAGAAACCTTCTCGTCCAATTACATTATACATATTTTCTTTCTTAAGATAAAGTACGGAAAAAGCCGAAAAATCATTGACACTCGAGGAGTAGTTTGCTAAAATTTTTTCAATTATCGTAAATTAGTATATATAAGAAAGAGAGGAATTTAAAATGGCAACCATTATTGGTGATGGAATTACATTTGACGACGTACTTTTGGTACCTCAGTACTCTGAGGTTACGCCTAACATGATTGATTTATCTACACAACTTACAAAGAAGATTAAGTTAAATATCCCCATGATGTCAGCAGCTATGGATACCGTTACGGAACACCGTATGGCTATCGCTATGGCGCGTCAGGGTGGAATCGGTATTATTCATAAGAATATGTCCATTGAGGCACAGGCAGACGAGGTTGATAAAGTAAAACGTTCCGAAAATGGTGTCATTACAGATCCCTTCTTTTTATCTCCGGATCATACATTAAAAGATGCCGATGAATTAATGGGCAAGTTCCGCATTTCCGGTGTTCCTATTACCGAAGGCGGAAAACAAGGCGGCAAATTAATCGGAATTATCACAAACCGTGATTTGAAGTTTGAAGAAGACTTCACCAAAAAGATTTCCGAATGCATGACCTCTGAAAACCTCATTACTGCACCTGTAGGAATTACCTTAGATGAAGCAAAGAGAATCCTTGGTCAGGCAAGGAAAGAAAAGCTTCCCATCGTTGATGAAAACTTCTGCTTACGGGGATTGATCACGATCAAAGATATTGAAAAGCAAATTCAGTATCCTTTATCAGCAAAGGATGAGCATGGTCGTCTTCTTTGCGGTGCTGGTGTTGGTATTACCGGAAACATGATGGATCGAGTTGACGCTTTGGTAAAAGCACATGTTGACTGTATCGTTGTTGACTCAGCTCACGGACATTCTAAGAACATCTTAAATGCAGTAAAAGATATTAAAGCAAAATATCCTGATCTTCAGGTTATCGCAGGTAACATTGCAACAGGCGAAGCTGCAAAGGCTTTGATTGAAGCTGGTGCTGACGCTGTTAAATGTGGTATTGGACCTGGTTCTATCTGTACTACTCGTGTGGTTGCAGGTATCGGTGTTCCTCAGATTACAGCAATTATGGACGTTTACAAAGTTGCCAAAGAATATGGCATCCCTGTTATCGCAGACGGTGGTATCAAGTTGTCCGGTGACTTAACAAAGGCTTTGGCCGCCGGCGGAAATGTTTGTATGATGGGTTCCATGTTTGCAGGATGTGATGAAGCTCCCGGCGAATTTGAATTATTCCACGGACGTAAATACAAAGTTTACAGAGGAATGGGTTCTATCGCAGCTATGGAAAACGGTTCAAAGGATCGTTACTTCCAGGAAGGCGCTAAGAAATTAGTTCCTGAAGGTGTTGAAGGACGTGTTGCTTACACCGGATCTTTGGAAGATGTGATCTTCCAGATGGTTGGTGGTATCCGTTCCGGTATGGGATATTGCGGATGTCCTACCATCGAAGAATTACATGACAGAAGCAAGTTTGTAAAGATTTCTGCAGCTTCCTTAAAAGAATCTCATCCCCATGATATTCATATTACAAAAGAAGCTCCCAACTACTCTGTTGACGAATAGGGGACGGTTCTTTTGTCTTCATGTTAAAACCATAAAAAATATAGACAATAGGGACGGTTCTTATGTCTTCATATTAAATTATTAGAAAAAAATCGAGGTGTCGATACGACACCTCGATTTTTATTTTTATTCTATACACATGAAGACATAAGAACCGTCCCCATTGTCCCAAGACATAAGAACCGTCCCCATTGTCCCCCATTGTCATTGTTTTTTTCGGTCTGCCAACTCTTTTAATTCCCGGGCATTTTCCAAGGTGGCATTGGTAATCTCAGCACCTCCCACCATACGGGCCAGTTCTTTCGTCACCTGTTCACCGTACAATTCTTCAATGGTGGATACGGTAGCCTTTGTACCATCTGTTACCACCACATCTTTTTCAATTAAGAAATGATGATCCGCCATAGCTGCTATCTGAGGCAAATGGGTAATCAAAATCACCTGGTGCGCCTTGGAAACAAGATAGATTTTTTCTGAAACTGCCTGAGCAGTCCGTCCGGAAATACCCGCATCGATCTCATCAAAAATCAAGGTGTCGATGGAATCGCTTTCCGCCAAAATCGTCTTAATGGCAAGCATCACTCGAGACAACTCACCACCGGATGCAATCTCTTTTAAAGGTCGAAGGGGTTCTCCCGGATTTGTGGAAATCATAAACTCCCCTTCATCATAACCGTTGGCACTGTATTCCTTGGCCTTGGTAAAGGCCATATCAAACTTCACATCCAAAAAGTTCAAATCCAGCAGCGCATCTTTTACCAATGCACAAAGATTTACCGCCTGGGACTGACGAAGTACCGATAAACCGGAAGACAACTCTTCCACTCGTTTGGTTGCCTTTTTCAACTCCTCTTCCAACTTTGCCAGATACGCATCATAGTCTTTTAATTTTTCTATTTGCGCCTGCTTCTCTTCACAAGCATTTAGAATCTCTTCTATGGTGCGGCCGTATTTACTCTTTAAGCCGTTGATTTCGTTTAGGCGACCTTCCACCTCTGCAAAATGCTCTTTTGAAAAATCCAAGGAATCCACATAATCAGAAACCTCGCGGTTAAAGTCTGACAAGATGCCATCCACATCGGTCAAGACAGAAATCATATCGGACAATCCATCGTCATAGTCCTCTACACTGCGAAGAGCACGAAGGGCTCGGCCGATTTTATCTGACGCACTGTTTCCGCTTCCCGATCCGGTTTCTCCATAAGCCTCGTTTAAGGCATCATGGATTTTTTGACCGTTCAACATTTTTTTGTAGGTTTCTTCTAATTCCTCATCTTCCCCTATGCGAAGTTTTGCATTTTGGATTTCTTCTGTTTCATGTTCCAAAAAAGATAATTCTCTGGCTCTTTCCGATTCGTCTCGGTCCGCTTCTTCGAATTCCTTTTTCTTTGAAACATAGGTCTGATACGCCTGTGCCAATTCTTCTTTGATTGGCGAAAGGCTGTCTTTTCCAAACTCATCCAATAGTTCCAAATGTTTTTTCTTGTGCAAAAGAGACTGATTCTCATGCTGGCCGTAGATATCCAAAAGAAGTTCTCCCACTTCTTTTAAACGCTGGGCAGGGAAGGTCTCTCCATTGATTTTTGCGGAAGAACGTTCACCGGAAATCTTTCTGCTTAAAATCACCTCATCATCATAAACAGAAATATCCATGGCGTTTAAAACCGCCTTTTCCTCTTCCCCAACGGAAAATACCGCTTCCACCAAAGCTTCTTCGTTGGGATTTCGCAATGCATCTTTGGACACTTTTTGACCAAGTGCAAAAGACAATGCCCCCAAAATAATGGACTTTCCTGCACCGGTTTCACCGGATAGAATATTTAGTCCTTTTCCAAAATGAATCTCTTCTTCTTGTATCAGCGCCAAGTTTTTTACATGTAAATTAACAAGCATATTTCCTCCTATGCGCTCTTCTTGCTAGCCTTCCAAAGCTTCTTCTAACTGATTCATCACAGAAATGGTATCGTCCACAGAACGAATGGCACACATAATGGTATCATCTCCCGCAATAGAACCTACGATTTCATGAAGTTCCATATGGTCAATGGCAGCCGCTACCGCCATGGCCATTCCTGATACGGTACGAATTACCAAAATGTTTTGGGCATTGTCCATAGACAAAAATCCATCTCTGAAAATACGTCTGTATTTTTCTGTCAGATCATCTTCTGTTTCCCGATATGCCACGTAACGAAGTTTTCCATCGGACAAAGCAACCTTTGTTAACTTCATTTCCCGAATATCTCTGGAAACCGTAGCCTGGGTCACGCTGTAGCCTGCTTTATTTAATTCTTCCATCAGCTCCTCTTGGGTACCGATTTCTTTTTTTACAATCAAATCCAGAATCTGATTCTGACGTTGTGTTTTCATATTAATTCTCCTGCATTTTGTTTCTCATTCTCTCCAAAAAGTTCATACGACTCATAAAAATCATCTTTGTCTTCCGATTGGATTTGTGTACCACCAGCTTGTCCCCCGGAACCATGTTAAAAGGAAAACTTCCGTCAAACAAAACCGTAGCAGCTTCCACCGCACTGTGACGTCTCGGTGTAATCTCAATGGAGATTTCATCCTCGGAATCCAAAACAATACTTCTGGAGTTTAGGGTATGAGGATTGATGGGTGTCATAAGAATTGCCTCGGTCTTGGGATCCACAATAGGTCCATTGGCTGAAAGGTTGTATGCCGTAGAACCGGTAGGCGTTGCAAAAATCATTCCGTCCCCCTGAATGGAATAAAGATATTCTCCATTAATATAAACAGTCAAACGAATTACGGATTTTCCGTCATCGGCGGAAACCACAATATCGTTTAAGGAATGCTGCACCTGGGTTTTTCTTCCATCTGCCTTTACCACATATCCGGAAACCATCATACGCTCTTCTATCTCGTATTCATCTGCAAACATCCGATCCAATGCGGAAAAAACAGACTCTTCATTTAAATCACAAAGATACCCTAAATGACCGTGATTTACCCCTATTAAAGGTGCATTTGATTCGAAGGTCATTTGTGCTGCACGGACCAAAGTGCCGTCCCCTCCGACGGTAAATATGGCTTCTACACCTTCCGGAACGTTGATTCCAAGGTTACTGGAATCTCTTGGGCGGGCAACCACTGTAGCGACGCCGCCTTTTCCTTCAATGTAGTTTTTTAATTCTGTGGTAAAGGGATGCTTTAACTCCCTTTCGTTTTTTGTAACAATCAAGTAATTCTTCATTTTCTTTTTACGTATTCTTCCTTATTTATCCAACTGTTGATGGGCCAAATCCACAATTTCCTTAGGATGCACATCCTTAGAGATTTCCACATCTCCTACAACATGCGCCTCTTCATTTTCTCCTTCTAAACGGCCGTCTTTTAGAAGATGAACCAGATATTCGATATTTCCTTCCGGTCCCTTTACCGGAGAATAGGAAAGGCCCAAAACGGAAAATCCGTTTGCCGTGGCAAATCCAAGGACATTTTCGATTACTTCCAAATGAACCTTTGGATCACGAACCACACCTTTTTTTCCAACCTTTTCTCTTCCCGCTTCAAACTGGGGCTTAATCAGGCAAACCATTTCCCCTTTGTCCTTTAAAAGCCGAAAGGCTGCAGGAAGGACCTTTGACAAAGAAATAAAGGAAACATCCACAGATGCAAAATCCAATACATCATCAATATCCTCCGGTGTTACGTAGCGAATATTGGTTTTTTCCATACATACCACCCGCTCATCCTGGCGAAGTTTCCAGGCAAACTGGCCATATCCCACATCCACTGCATATACTTTGGCAGCAAAGTTTTGTAACATACAATCCGTAAATCCTCCTGTGGAGGCACCGATATCCATGCATATTTTCCCTGTTAAATCGATGGGGAATTCCGCCATAGCCTTTTCCAATTTCAAACCACCACGGCTTACATATTTCAAGGTATCTCCGTGAATTTCGATTTGGACGGTGGAGGAAAATACACTTCCAGCCTTATCCTCTCTTTCATTATCCACAAATACCTGTCCGGCCATAATCAAAGCCTTTGCCTTTTCTCTAGAAGGCGCCAACCCACGATTTACCAGCAATACATCTAAACGTTCTTTTTCTTTCATGATTCACCTAATTTAAAATATCCATTACCCGCTGGGCCACACCCTTTGCGTCAATACCAAGCTTTTCTTTTAAGACATCCACTGCACCGTGCTGAATAAAGGTATCGGGGATACCAACAATTTCACAGTGTCCCTCGTAGTCCATTTCATGAAGACATGCCAATACATGTTCTCCGAAGCCACCGATTTTAGCGTTTTCTTCCAAGGTAACAATGGTTTTATATCGTTTGGATGCCTGTTTCAAATACTCTGTATCCAAAGGCTTTGCAAAACGGGCATTACATACCGCAACTTCAATTCCAAAGTCTTTTAAAATATTCCGAGCCTCCATGGCTGTATCCACCATGCTTCCAATGGCAAAGAGTAACACCTCTCCCTCTTCTATCATGGGTTCGGCTTTTCCCAGCAGTATGGGAGCACGGAACTCTTCATAACGGATATTTGCCTCCCCTCTAGGATAACGAAGGGCAATAGGACCGTTATAGTCCACAGCAAACTTCATCATATCAGAAAGCTCGTATTTGTTCTTTGGAGCCATAATCACCATGTTTGGCATGGGAGACAAAAAGGAAATATCAAAAACACCCTGATGGGTCACTCCGTCTTTCCCTACCAGACCGGCACGATCAATGGCAAACACCACATGGAGATTCTGGACGCAAACATCATGCAACACCTGATCGTATGCTCTTTGCAAAAATGAGGAATACAGCGCCACCACAGGTTTTAACCCCTGGGTTGCCAAAGCTGCGGCAAAGGTTACCGCATGTTCTTCTGCAATTCCCACATCAAAGAACCGCTCCGGAAACATATTATGAAATCGCTTCAATCCAGTACCGTCCATCATGGCAGCGGTAATGGCTACCACCTTTTCATCACGGTCACCCATTTTTCGCATAACCGTAGAAAAGATATCCGTATAGGAAGGATTGGTACTCTTTAAAGGAAGACCCTTTTCTTTATCAAAGGGATCTGCCCCATGAAATCTGGAAGGATGGCGAACTGCCGGAGCAAATCCACGGCCTTTTTCTGTCAGAACATGAACCAATACCGGTCCCTGATACAACGCAGCACGCTTCAATACCCGAACCATCTCTTCCACATTGTGTCCGTCTATGGGACCAATGTACATAACACCCAGTTCCTCAAACATCATGCCGGGAATCATAAGATGCTTAAGGGAACTTTTCATTTTTCTAAGTCCGGAAACCATCTTGTCGCCCACCACAGGGATTTTTTCCAAAGAAGACTGTACCCCTTCTTTGAAACCACGGTAACCTGTGCTGGTACGTAATTTTGAAAGATGATCCCGCATACCTCCAACATTTTCCGAAATGGACATATTATTGTCGTTTAACACAATAATATAGTTGGATTTCAACGCTGCGGCATTGTTTAAAGCTTCATATACCATGCCGCCGGTCAAGGAACCATCTCCGATTACAGATACCACATGATAGTCCTCGTGTTTCAGTTCTCTGGCAAAGGCCAGCCCCAATCCTGCAGAAAGGGAAGTGGAACTATGTCCCACGCCGAAACAATCACATTCACTTTCATCTCTTTTGGGAAAGCCGCTCAGTCCTTCATAAGCGCGAAGGGTGGGAAAGGCATCCTTGCGCCCGGTTAAGATTTTATGTGTATAAGACTGATGCCCCACATCCCAGACAATTTTGTCCTTGGGCAAATCAAACACCAAATGAAGGGCTATGGTAAGTTCCACCACTCCTAAATTGGATGCTAAATGTCCACCGGTATGGGAAATTGTATCAATCAGAAATGTACGTATTTCTTCCGGCAAAGCCTGAAGTTCTTCTGTTGTTAAGTTTTTGATATCATTGGCTTTTTCGATTTTCTCTAACGCCATAAAAACTCCTATTTTTCACGATATACCAAGTACATCAAAAATTCCTCCAAGAAGGAGGTGTCACCGTCGAAGCCTTTTAATAATTCCACAGCTTCTTCCGTTAAAGTTTTTACCTTTTCTTTGGATGCTTCCAAACCATGAAGCACCACATAGGTAGGTTTTTCGTTTCGCTCATCGGAACCGATGGGTTTGCCAAGCAAAGCCTCATCTCCCACCACATCCAAGATATCATCCTGAATCTGGAAAGCGAATCCAACGTTTTGTGCGATTTTTTGAACGCAAGCCACCTGTTCCCTTGTGGCATTGGCCAAAGTAGCCCCTACCATCATAGCGGACTCAATCAACGCACCGGTTTTATTTTCAATAATATAGCTAAGCTTTTCCTCATCTAAGGATAAGCCTTTTTTCTCAGCTTCTACATCGGCAGTCTGTCCTCCCACCATACCGTGGATACCGGCTTTGGAGGCAAACAACTGCAGTGCCTTTGGAATGGAAGAAGACAGCATCTTTACATCCTTTGTTTTTTCGAAGGACAAAAGTGCCGTCTCATAGGCATAGTTTAACAGGGCATCACCGGCCAAAACTCCCATAGCCTCGCCGTATGCCGCATGGGTGGTAGGTTTTCCTCTCCGAAGCATATCATTATCCATAGCAGGCAAATCATCATGAACCAAGGAATAGGTATGAATCATTTCCATTGCTGCCATAAAGGGCTCTACCACATCTTCTTTGCCACCAAACAAATGGTAGGTCTCTTCCATTAACATGGGACGAACTCTTTTACCACCAGCATGAATACTATAATTCATAGCTTCCAATACTGTTTGGGCATACCCTTCTTCTTTGGGTAAGTAAGTCTCAATTATGCCATTGATATGTTTGGTTCTATCTGAAATTTCCTGTTTTAAATCTCTGTTATTCACTTTCAAAATCCTCTAATGCTTTGTCTTCTTTCAAAACCTGAACCTTTTTTTCCACCACTTCCAACTGTTCGTTGGCTTCTTTTAAAATCTTCATACCTTCTTCGTAAACCAAAAAGCTGTCTTCCAAAGAGATGTCCTCTCCATCCATCTTTTCCAAAAGCTCATCCAGTTTTTGAAGGTTTTCTTCGATTGTTTTTTTCTTATCAGCCATATACTTACTCCCTTACATCTGTTACTGTCGCCTGAAGTCTGCCTTTTTGCAGGTATAATAAAAGTTCGTCTCCTACCTCTACATCACCGGCATTTGTAAGTTTTTTTCTATCCTTTGTGGTGACATAGGAATAGCCCTGGGATAACCGTTTTACAGGAGAACGCTCCTCCAAAGTTGCTGCAGACACCATGATTTTTTGTCGTGTGTCCGAAAGTTTTCCTTCCATGGACGCGTTCATTTGTCCGTAGAAATAGGAAAGTTTTGCACGAAGGGCTTTTATTTTTTCCGTTGGGCTGTAGGACTGATAACGCTGAGCCAGATGCCCCAGTCGCATTTCATAGTAATTCAGTTTGTAGTCCATTTTCTTTTGGAAGTCTCCTTCCATACGACTCAAATCGTCGCAAAGGTCTTCCAGTGAAAAACAAGCCCGCTTTGCTCCTTCTGTAGGAGTTGCCACACGCAAGTCCGCAACAAAATCCGCGATGGTGGTATCCGTCTCATGTCCCACTGCGGAAATAATGGGTGTCTTTGCATTGAAGATAGCCATCGCCACCTCTTCTTCATTAAAGGCCCACAAATCTTCAATGGAACCGCCGCCTCGTCCCACAATCATCACGTCCAAAGAAAGCTCATCCAACGCCCGGATGCCCTTGGCAATGCTTTCTGCCGCCCCTTCTCCCTGTACCAATGCAGGATAGAGAATAATCTCCACCGAAGGGTTTTGCAGTTTTGCATTTCTGATAATATCCTGAATAGCTGCACCGGTAGGCGCGGTAACCACTCCGATTCTCTTTGCAAATCGGGGAATGGGCTGCTTGTACATCTCGTCAAACATACCACGTTCTTCCAACTCAGCTTTTAGTTCCATATACTTTTGATAAAGGTCACCTACACCAGCCTTTTCAATGCGGTTGGCAATTATACTATAGCTTCCTCTGGGCTCATAAATATCAAAAGCACCGTGAACCACCACCTTGTCCCCTTCTTTCATTTGAAAGGTCAGGCCGCTTCGCTTGGAAGACCACATAGCACCGTTTAAGGATGCCCCTTTATCTTTTAGGGTAAAATAAATATGCCCTGTTTTGTGATAGGTCACATTGGACAATTCCCCCTCCACAGAAACGTTGGAAAGGAAACAATCCCCATGCACCATATTTTTAAAATACTTTGTCACTTCCGATACGGAATAGACATCATTATTCTTCATTTGCCACTACCTTAGACAATGCTCCGTTAATAAATTTGCCGGATTTATCCGAACCGTATTTTTTTGCAAGTTCTACCGCTTCGTTAATCGCTACCTTGTTTGGAATGTCTTCATCAAACATAATCTCATAAACAGCAAGGCGAAGGATGGTCAAATCCACCTTTGGCATACGTGTGGTTTTCCACTTATCGATTTTTTTGTTCAAAGTCCCATCAATTTCTTCCAAATGAGCCAATACCTCATTGTACTTATTTTCGATATAAGACTTGTCTGCCTGGATTTCCTTTGCCTCTTCTTTGGCAAGTTCATAATCCTCTTCGGAAAGCATTTCCACTTCTTCTGCTTCCTCTTCAGCTTCTTCTTCCATGAAGAAGGCCAACTGTTCTTCTCTTTCGTCCTCTTCGTGGAACTCCACGGTAAATAATAGTTTAAAGATTTCTTCTCTAATTTCTCTTCTTGTCATAGCATTCACTTTCTTTTTGCATAAATAAAAAAGGTGCCGTGATGTAAACGACACCTAATGTTTCCAACACGTTTATAAATTTTCAAAGATCTATTTGTTTGTACCTGAAACGGTAGCAATGTGAATATCAACTTCACGAACCGGAATACCGGTCATATTTTCAACTCCGGTCTTTACCTTGTCCTGAACGGATTTGCAAACTTCCGGAATTACGTAATTATATTCGATATTTACAGCAAGGCGAATGTTTACAGACTCATCGTCGTTGTTCACAATCTTTACTGCCTTTGCAATTTTGTTCTTTCCTGCCTTGGGAAGCACTTCATTGGTGAGATTTCCGGCAAGGGAAGAAACACCCTTTACTTCTGTAGCAGCAAGTCCGGCAATAATTCCCATAACCTCATCTGTAACGGCAATGCCTTCCTTGATGCTGTATAATTTCTTGTCAGCCATACTATAAGCCTCCTAATTTCCTAACAATCTGCCATTTATTATAACAGATAGAAATCTATTTTTCCACCTCATCCTCACTCCATTTATCATAGTTTTCCAAAAAGGAATGCTTGATTCCGTTTTCCTTGTAAGCAATGATGGTTTTTAGGTTTACATTTTCCACAGATTTGAAAATATTTCCCTCCACAAAGGGATTTACCTTCTTCAATTCTGAAATCAAATGCTTGATTTCCATTCGCTTTGAGACACTTCTTCCGTCAGGATCACAAGAGGAACAGGTGTCGGTAAAATGACAGGCACACTGGATGAAATGCAAATAATTGGCATCCCTCCACCGCTTAATATCATCCTCACGAATTAAATACAAGGGACGAATCAACTCCATACCTTCAAAGTTTGTGCTGTGAAGTTTTGGCATCATGGTCTGAACCTGGGCGCCATAAAGCATGCCCATTAAAATTGTTTCAATCACATCATCATAATGATGGCCTAAGGCAATTTTGTTGCAGCCCAATTCCTTTGCTTTTGCATATAAATATCCCCTTCTCATTCGGGCACAAATATAGCAAGGGTTCTTTTCAATGGTATCCACGGCATCAAAAATTTTGGATTCAAATACGGTAATAGGAATCTCCATTAACTTTGCATTTTCCTCGATTACCTTTCGGTTGGCCTTGGAATATCCGGGATCCATCACCAAAAATTCCAAGTCAAAATCAAACTTTCTGTGGCGCTTCAACTCCTGGAAAAGTTTTGCCATAAGCATAGAATCTTTTCCTCCGGAAATACATACCGCCACTTTATCCCCAGGTTGCAACATCTCGTACTGATTGATTGCTTTTGCAAAAGGGGTGAATAGCTTCTTGTGATAGGTCTTTCGAATGCTCTTTTCAATATCCTCATTGGTAATAGAACAACGCTCCATATCCTTTAAAACCCAGTCCACATAACCGCCTTTGTAGCTTTTAGCATTGATGCCCTTTTCCCTAAGTCGAATGGCACAGTCATAAGAGGTCCGTCCAAACTGGCAAAGAATAATCGTCACCTTTTTTTCTTTCATATCATCCAAATGGCTCATCAACTGTGTCTCGGGAATACATACTGCATCAGGTATGGTGCCGTACTCCACTTCATCCTGAGAACGGATATCGATTAAGATATACATGTCTTTATCCAATCCGCTAAACTCATCATATGTTATTTCATAAATGTCCTGATTTTCCGAAAATCCCATTATATCGTCTCTCTTTGTTTTATGATTTTTTCACATTGTTTCACTGCATAAATGCAAATAGCCGAACTGTAAATACTTGCTACAATCCAAGCGCTTGGATCTGCCGCGCAAATGCCCCAGAATCCAAAGGCCGGCACTGCAAACAAGCTTAAAAGCGCCCGGGCAAACAGCTCCAATATGCCACAGATAATCGCCAAATTGGAATAACCTAATCCCTGGGTACTCATTCTCGTGGTATTTAATACCCCAAGAAGCCAGAAAAAGAATCCGTAAGAAGCAATGTAGTGTCCTGCTGCAAAAATAATATCCGTTTCTTCTTTTGCGATAAAAAGTAACGTAAAGGTCTTTCCAAAGAAAATCAAAACGATTCCCATGACTGCTCCATAGAAGGCTCCCATTAACACGCCGTCCTTGATTCCCTTTTTGATACGGTCTACTTTTCCTGCACCGAAGTTTTGTCCTGCAAAGGTGGAAACTGCAGTGGCTATAGCATCAAAAGGACACATGGCAAACTGTTTGATTCGCATTCCGGCGGTAAAGGCAGAAACATACACCGTACCCAATCCATTGTTGGAAGACTGAATCATCATGCTTCCGATGGCGGTAATGGAAAACTGAAGTCCCATAGGCAGACCCATGTACAAAAGCTGTCCGATACGACGTCTGCTTAAATGACGGTTCTTTTTTGCCAAATGGAGCACCTCCACCTTTCGGATAATATAAATGAGACAAAGGAGTCCACTTAACCCCTGAGAAGTAACGGTGGCCAAACCTGCACCGGTCACGCCCCATTTCAAAACAATAATGCAAAACAAATCCAAAAATACATTTAAACATGCGGAAAACACCAGAAAATAAAAGGGTGTTTTTGAGTCTCCAATTGCCCTTAGAATTCCCGCCAAATAGTTATAAAGCAAGGTGGCCGGAATGCCTAAAAAGATAATCAAAAGATAATGATATGCATCCTGATAAATGGCGTCTGGAGTAGACATGATATGTAGAATACTAGGACATAAAATGGCCGTCAGTACTGTCACGGTCAAACCAATTCCTGTAGTGAGCAATGCTCCGTTATAGACAAAATTTTTCAAAGAGTCATAGCTTTTGGCACCAAAACGCTGGGCTACGGGAACACCGAAGCCGGAACAGATTCCGATACAAAAACCCAAAACCAAAAACTGTACGCTAGAAGATGCGCCAACCGCAGCCAAGGCATTACTTCCCAATACCTTGCCTACAATTGCCGCATCTATAATGTTGTACAGTTGTTGAAATAGATTTCCCAGCAACAAGGGCAGAGAAAAATTCAATATTAATTTTACGGGACTTCCCGTGGTCATACTCTTTGCCATTGATATTCTCCTTAATCAAGGCGTATCGTATAACTTTTTTTCACGAACTGCAAGTACTTATAATAAATTTTCTTCTAAATCTTCTTCTACAGATTCCTCTGTAACCTCTTCTTCCATTTCCCCAACAGCTTCTTCCACTGCTTCCTGAACAGATTCTGTTACCAAATCTTCTGCGTTTAACTTAAACTGATGAACGATTTCCACAAGTCCATCTGCCGCAACGTTTACATCTTCAGAATTACGGTTTACAGTATCAATTACCTCACGAACCGTAGCCGTTGTGGCTGCAATTTCCTCAGAAGAAGCCGCATTTTGCTCTGCGGAAGCAGAAAGGTTGGTAACCAAGTTTTGAATTTCATCAAATCCATGGTTCAACTGGTTGTTAATATCATTTATGGTTTTAATCTGTTCGTTTACCGTATCGATGGAAGTTACAATCTCCTGGAACTTCTCCTTTGTGGTGGATACACTTTCACTTTGCGCCTGAACACAATTCTTTACCACTTCGCTTTGCTCATTGGTAAGGTCTGTAGCACGATGCAACTGTTCCAACATCTCGTTAATGGTAGTAGCGGAATTTGCAGACTGCTCTGCCAAAGAACGAATCTCATCGGCAACAACAGCAAATCCTTTTCCTGCCTCACCGGCACGAGCCGCTTCAATGGAAGCATTTAAAGACAACAGATTTGTCTGACTGGCAATATCGGAAATCAAGCTGGAAGCCTGACCAATTTCTTCGGAAGACTTTGAAATACCATCCATAAGTTCAAAAATCTTTTGGAAGGCGTCCATAGCATTGTTGGTAGCCTCTGTTAACTCTTCTACTACCTGCATACCTTCTCCCGTAACGGCATCAATATCTCTGGAAGCCTTGGAAAGACTGGTATTTGCATCCACAGACTGTTCCATAACAGAACCCATGGTATTCATATTGTTGGAAATATCGGTAATGTCTGTAGCCTGCTGAGTTGCGGTAGCCGCCATTTCATCAATGGCTACACTGATGGAGTTCATCTGGGAATCCGCATCTTTGGCACGGCTTCGGATTTCTGCTGCTGACTCTGCAACCTGGTTGGATGAACCGTTAATATCGGAAATAATCTCATACAAGCTATCATGCAATGCTCCTGCAGACTGGGAAAGTTTTCCCAACTCATCCTTGGAATTCACCACGCGAATCTCCTTGGACAAATCTCTCTTTGACAAGAAGTCCACGCTATCCGTAACAATCTGTGTGGTTTTTCTGATATAACGAGCTACAAACACTGCAAAGATTGCAATGGCAACAAAGATTACCATAATAATCATGCTAACCATTACCACGGTTCGAACGATCTGGTCTCTTAAGCTTCCGTCAATGAAGTTTGCATATTCCACCAAGCTGTCTTCCATAACGGAAAGATAATCTCTGGCTGCCTGGAACTCTGCAAACTGGGATGAATAGTTTCCCGCATTGGTAACAGGATAATATGCTGTCTGCCACTTGGTAAGAGACAGCTGGAACTGATCTAAAAGTTCTTTATTGTTTTTGTTTTGTCCTTCTAAAATCAGTTGAGTATATAAATAATCATCTGAGTTTTCAAACAAGGTTCGAATCTCTTCGATTTGATCTTCTACCTGCTGATAGTTTTCTTCATAGGTATCCAAATACCCCTGTAATACTTCCTTGCTGGATACGTCCTTTTGAAAATAGTATCTGGTTTCTGCCAACTGAGCCTGATACATATCTCGGTCAGCACTTAAAAGTGCCATATTCAGCGCATTGATTTGTTCGTAATAATTTGAACGTGCCGTTTCAAACACCTGCATCTGGCGGTAAGACAGAAAGGAAACCGTCCCCATTAATACAATTGCCAAAGGCAACACCATTAGTAACAATTTGGTCCCGATTTTTAAATCCCTAATCTTCATGAAATAACCTCCTCAAGCTTTTCAAAGCAATGCTATTCTACCACACAAAATTAGACTTTCCTACGATAGATTGTCAAAAATTTAGCAGTTTTTCTGTCACTTTGCACAAAAAAAACACAAGGGACGGTTCTTCTGTCTTCATTAAATCGAAGACAGAAGAACCGTCCCTTGTGAAAATTTATTTCGTCAGCAGACAAACCACTTCACAGTTTGCTGTGGAAGGGAACATGTCCACTCCACAGATTTTTTTCACCTCATAACCTGCTTCAAAAAACTGCGGTAAATCTCTTGCCAAAGAAGTAGGCTTGCAGGAAATATAAATCAAAGAATCCACACCATAGTTTAAAATCTTTTTTAACGCTTTTGGATTCACACCGTCTCTGGGAGGGTCCAAAATAATAAAGTCCGGTTTTTCCTCAATATCGTCTAAGACCTTTAACACGTCTCCGGCAATAAACTCACAATTGGAAAGACCATTTTCTTTTGCATTTTCTTTTGCCGCTTCCACCGCTTCTTCCACGATTTCCACGCCAATTACCTTATCCGCCGCATCTGACATAATCTGTGCAATGGTTCCCGTTCCTGAATACAAATCATAGACACAGGCTCCGCCGGAAAAACTGCTTCGAATATAGTCTCTGGCCTTTTGATATAACACCTCTGCTCCCAGGGAATTGGTCTGGAAAAAGGAAAAGGGCGTAATATGGAATTTCAACCCCAACAATTCCTCATCAAAAGAATCTTTTCCATACAAAACTGTGGTACCGTGGTCTTCCACCACATCCGCTTCTCTTTCATTTTTGGTATGAAGGATTCCGGAGATCTTTCCATGGTAATTTCCCTTCAAAAGAGCATCCTTCCATCCCTGTAAAAGTTCCTCCTGAGACAGGGCGGCTTTTTTCATACCAAGAGAAAAGTCAGCATTTTCTCCACTATTTCCCTTGGCATCCACACCAAGCAGTGTAGGCTCTTCGCCGGAGGTTACCAAATCCACAAGGATTTCACCTGTAGCCTGGGCCTGTCGTACCAAAAGATGACGGAGATATCCGTTGTGACGAAGTCGGTGATAAAAACTAATATTGTGCTCCTTAAAGTATTCCAAGGTAATGTGAAGCACTTCGCTCATATCTTTTTCACAGATGCGGCATCCTTCCACATTTACAATGTCATAGAAACTGCCTCTTTTGTGCATTCCCAAAGAAAGGGGACCATTTTGATAAGCATCTCCAAAGGAAAACTCCATCTTGTTTCGATAGTTTACTTCCCGGGGGCTACCAATTACGCCCTCATAAAGAGGTTCAAAAGAATCTCCGATGACCGGTCCAAGCAAGCGGCGAATCTGTTCTTCTTTTAATTCCACCTGCTTTTCATAGCTCATTTTCTGATACAGGCAGCCACCACATTCTCCAAAGTAAGGGCAAACATCTTCTTTGTCTTCCAAAATAGAGGGATACAGCACAGAAAGAAGACGACCTTCTGCTTTGTTCTTTCTGGCTTTTTTTACGGAGCACTCCACCACCTGTCCTAAGATGGCGTTGTTTACCCGAAGTAATTGTGCCTCTTCAATTCCCTCATTGTTTTCCGGCAACACTTCCACGATTCCCTTGTTTGGAAATCCCATGGATATTACGTGACCTCTTACAATTTGACCTTTTTTCATTTCTACTTCCTAACTGTTAACACTTTACAAGTTTTGCAAAAGAAGCAAACATCTTCTTTACGCCCACCCGTTCAAATTCAACGGTAACTTCATAATCTCTTCCGCCGTCTGCAATTTTTTTCACGACGCCTTCACCAAATTTCTGATGAGATACCCGATCGCCTTCCCCATAATCCAAAGCATTTTTTTGAATCCTGGTTCCCGCAGTCTTTTCTTTCATTTCCTTCATCTTTGCCGCATAAGAAGATGCCGCCGTAGGCTTTGTGGCTTCTTTTTTCCTTTGGGCAAAGGTTTTCACCGGTTCATCAAAAGGTGTTGCGGCAAAATCTCTTGATTTTCCCTCCCAAAGGGAACCATCAATGATTTCCGAAGGAAGCTCTTTTACAAATCTGGAAATGGCACCATACTGCCATTCACCACGAACCATTCTGGTTTTTGCTGCCGTCATGGTAAGCTGCTGTTTTGCTCTGGTGATTCCCACATAACAAAGTCGACGTTCTTCTTCCAATTCGGATTCGTCATCTCCTGCTATGGTCATAAAGGAAGGAAAGAGTCCGTCCTCCATTCCTGCCATGTATACGTTTTCAAATTCCAATCCCTTGGCTGAATGCAATGTCATAAGAACAACATAGTCCTCATCCTCATCCACGGAATCAATGTCGGCAATCAAGGCAACCTCTTCTAAGAATCCGGAAAGAGTGGGATTTTCTCCCTCCTCCTGATAAATCACTGCCTTATTTACCAACTCATCAATATTTTCAATACGGGCAATGGCTTCATCGCTACCATCTGCCTCCAGTTCTTCCACATAGCCGGTTCCATTTAAAATTTCCCGTATAATTTCCGGGACCGTAAGATCCTGTGATTTTTTCTTTAAATCCTCAATAAAAGTTACGAAGGGAACAATTTTCCCTGCGGCCTTTCCAAGAGTGGTGATTTCCGATGCTTCCAAAAGCGCAGCATAGAAACTCATTTCATTTTTTCTTGCGTAAGTGGAAACCTTTCCCAAAGATGTGGCACCAATGCCTCTTTTGGGGACATTGATGATTCGCTGTACCGCCAAATCATCATCCCCGTTATCCACGGTTTTCAAATAAGCTAAAATATCTTTTACTTCTTTTCTGGAATAAAAGTTTACGCCACCTACGATTTTGTAGGGAATGTTTTCGTTCAAAAACTTTTCTTCCAAAATACGGGACTGGGCGTTGGTACGATACAGCACCGCACTGTCCTTGAAATCAAAATTCCCACGGCGTTTTTGACTTCTTGCATCCATGGCGATAAACTCTGCCTCTTCGTAAGCAGAATCAAACTGACGAAAACGAATCTTTTCTCCTTCGTCATTTTCTGTCCAAAGCGCCTTTTCCTTTCGGCCCTCGTTATTTTTAATCACCGCATTTGCCCCGTACAAAATTCGTTTTGTGGAACGATAATTTTGCTCCAACTTAATCACAGTGGCATTGGGAAAATGCTGTTCAAAATTTAAGATATTGTAAATATTTGCGCCACGGAATTTGTAGATGGACTGATCGTCATCACCTACCACACAAAGGTTTTCGTGGGAAGATGCCAAAAGGCGCACCAACTCAAACTGCACCGTGTTGGTATCCTGGTACTCATCCACCATAATATAACGGAACCGATTTTGATAGTAGTTCAAAACCTCAGGCTCCTGCTTCAACAATTCCACGGTTTTTAAAATTAAATCATCAAAATCAAAGGCATTGTTGGCACGAAGTCTGGACTGATACTCACGATAAGCGCTGATATAAGACTGCATCATAAACTCACCTTGATTTCTCGCTGCAAATTCTTCCTCATTGATCATCTCATCCTTTGCAGAAGAAATAACACCTAGGATTCGCTTCTCTTTGATCTTTTTCGTATCAATGTTTAAATGCTTGCAAACTTCTTTCATCAAAGTCTTTGAATCATCTGCATCGTAAATGGAAAAATTGGTGTCATAACCAATACGATCCGCGAACTGACGAAGGATGCGAACACAGGTAGAATGGAAGGTTGCAACCCAAACCTGACCAGCGCCGTGACCCACAAGATTGTCCACTCGCTCTCTCATCTCTGCAGCAGCCTTATTGGTAAAGGTGATTGCCATAATATTGTAAGGCTCCACCCCCTGCTCTATAAGGTATGCCACCCTATGCGTCAACACTCTGGTCTTTCCCGAGCCGGCTCCCGCTAAAATTAAAACAGGCCCCTCGGTAGTTGTCACACCAAGGAGCTGTTCAGAATTCAAAATCTTATTCAATTCCATCGAACTCAAGACTCATCCTCCAAACGATTAAAAATCATATCATATCCGTCATTGCCATAATTTAAGGCACGATTTACACGACTAATGGTTGCTGTAGACGCACCGGTAACCTCAGCGATTTCCTGGTAGGTTTTTTCCTGACGAAGCATTCTCGCAACTTCAAAACGCTGCTGCAAAGCTTCCAGCTCTCCAACCGTACACAAATCTTCGAAAAACAGATATGCTTCATCTCTGTCTTTCAGACTCAAAACTCCGTCTAACAACATGTCCATTGCTTTTGTGTGTAAATTTTTGCTCATAGAATAATTACCCCTTTTTCTTTTGCAAAGTCAACTTCTTCTTGTGGCCAAATGGATACCTGAACTTCACCGATATGTGCTTTTCGAAGGAAGAACATACAAATACGGCTCTGACCAATACCACCACCAATGGTATAAGGCAGTTTCTTTTCAATAATGTCTTTTTGGAAAGGCAGCTTTGCTCTTTCCGGACAGCCTGCTTTTTCTAGCTGTTCCTTCATGGAAACTTCATCCACACGGATTCCCATGGAAGAAAGCTCTAAGGCAATGTCTGTAACAGGGAAGTAAACAATAATATCCCCGTTTAATGCCCAATCATCATAATCCGGTGCACGTCCGTCATGAGGCTCTCCATTGGAGAGCTTGTCGCCGATTTGCATAATAAATACAGCACCTTTTTCTTTTGCAATCTCATACTCTCTTTCTTTTACGGAAAGATTGGGATACATATCCAAAAGTTCCTGAGATGTAATGAAGAAAATCTGCTCCGGCAAAATACATTTGATGTAATCATAGTGATTTGACATGTATTTCTCCGTAACACGAAGGGCATCGTAAACTGCTTTTACAGTGTTCTTTAATGTTTCAACTGTACGTTCTTCTTTTGTAATGACTTTTTCCCAGTCCCACTGATCCACATAGATGGAATGGATATTGTCGGTATCCTCGTCTCGTCGAATTGCGTTCATGTCTGTGTAAAGACCTTCTCCAGCATCAAAACCGTAGTGGCCCAATGCCATACGTTTCCATTTTGCCAAAGAATGTACAATCTCCACATGACGATCGTCCTGTTCTTTAATTCCAAAGCTAACCGGGCGCTCCACGCCATTTAAGTTATCGTTCAATCCGGATTCCGGAGTAACAAAAAGCGGTGCGGACACACGATGCAAATTCAATTCTGCAACCAACTGCTGCTGAAAGAAATCCTTAACAGTTTTAATGGCGATCTGTGTTTCTTTTAAGTTCAATGCCGGCTTATAGCCATCAGGTATCACAATTTTACTCATAGTTTCTCAAGTCTCCTGTTTTATAATCTAATTTCTTTTTCCTATTGCCTAAAAAATGCAATTTAAACGTATATGTGATCGGGTGGTTGAAGTTTAAACTTTGCACGTGGATGCCGACTAATTTTCCTCGGCACCGTCTCCACTTTCTACATCTAGTCGAACATCCGTAGTGCTCACTCCTAAAGTCGTGAGCTTAACGGCTGTACGACGGATATTCCGAAAGTTCCGCGGTGTCTCTCGGAAAATCAGTGGCATTCCACGTTGCATAGCTTATGAAATTACCCACCCGAATCAAGATGTCATTAAATTGGTATGCAGATGGCAGCCCACCTGCTGCTTATAAATGATACGTGTTTACGGCGTGTTATAATTTCACATGTGTTCCAAGCGATTGAGTGGAGCTCTTAGCAAGACGGAGCCGAATAGCTCAGGCGAGCACGCAGCGCAGGACGTTATGTCCGAGCAGACGCGCGGAGCGAGCGTTATGAGGCGAACGTCGAGCTTAGAAGCGGAACTATTAAGCTGGAACAGATGTGAAAT
>JAILJP010000024.1 GCA_024694625.1 Lachnospiraceae bacterium
CGATTTCAAACGCAACTCTTTCATAAATAAGCGCCAGCCACCCAACGCTTTCCTGGCTGGCGAAGTTTATGAACAATTATGTTTTGGCTTGGATGCCAATTTTTCGAGAGTCAGTGCGGAACGCTCCGAATACACTGCGTACAGCCGTTAAGCTCACGACTTTAGAAGTGAGCACTACGGATGTTCGCCGGGATGAGGTGGAGTGGAGACACTGCCGAGAAAAATTCGGTTCCAAGCTAAACATATAACTCACTATAAGCGCCAGCCAATAATAGTCCACGCCGGCTGGCGGCTTACAGATGTTTATCTCTGTCGATTTTATCGTAGTGCTTGAGCAAAATCGGCTCAATGGCTGCAGTCAACTTCATATCAAGATTGAAAAAATAAACCACAAACGTAATCACAAAGAACGCCACCACTACAATGGCTATAATTAATAATACATGCAATAAAGTTGCCATATCATACCTCCTATAGCTATATACATAATATAGTTATGATTCCAACGCTAAGCCTTTGCCATACCCTTTTGACGAGCAAATTCTGCAGCACCCAATGCACCCATTAACTGAGGATCAATTGGAAGATTGATTACTTTAAGATTTAACACTTTTTCAATCGCTTCCTTCAATCCGGCATTCTTTGCACAACCACCGGTAAGTGTAATGGCATCTACAGCGCCGGCCTTCTTTGACATAACGAAGCATCTCTTAGCCACAGAAAGTTCAATACCTGCTGCGATTTCATCCATAGGCTTTCCTTCACCCACCAAAGAGATTACCTCTGATTCTGCAAATACCGTACACTGAGCCGTAATGGGAATTACATTTTTTGCTTTTAAGGAAAGATTTGAAAAGTCATCCAAAGACATTTCAAATGCTCTCGCCATTGCTTCGAAGAAACGTCCTGTTCCTGCAGCACATTTATCATTCATAGCAAAATTTAAAACGGTTCCATCTTCATCAATGGCAATCCCTTTTACATCCTGTCCACCGATATCGATAATAGCCTTAACATTGGGGTCAGCCACGTGAACACCCATAGCATGACAGCTAATTTCGGAAATGTTTTCATCTGCTGAAGGCACCTTGTTTCTTCCGTATCCGGTTCCTACAAGGTAAGCCAAATCATCTGCACTATTTAATTCCGGAACCATAGCGATTGCTTTTTCAATGGACTCCTCGCAAGAAGCAACTGCATTGATTCTGCTTCGAAGTGTCACATCCGCAACCATTTTTCCGTTTTCATCAATTATTACACATTTTGTATATGTAGATCCTGAATCACATCCACCAAAGTATTTCATTATATATTCCTCCTGTTATACCTACGTCCCCCGCCTACCAGGAAGCATCATCCGGTAGTATTTCAAGGGAAGGATCCAAAGGCTCCTCCTTAAATACGGTTCTCATGTATCGGTTTACCTGATCTCTTACGCCCTGGCGGGTAATAATACGGGCATCAAACAAATCATGAGATACCCAAACAAGATGGATACCCTTTTCTCTGGCCTTTTCTTCGAACATACCATGCATACCATCCAAAGCCTTACATGCCATATGCTCCCAAAGAATAACCATATCCGCATTAAACTCTTCACAGAACTCCCAAAGCTCATCCAAAAGAACCTTGTATCCGCCGTGAGTACGGTTTCTCATAATCATGTTTTCTGTAAGCATAGCCATGTCGTGATATGCCTGCTCGCGGTTTTCCGGAGTATCTTCTTCCGCGATCATTTCTGTATTTACCATGGAAAGCATGTCTGTAAGAGGCACGATTCCCCAGCAGTTTAAAATCCATAACAGAAAGTCCATATAATAGTGAGACTGAACGCCCCATACAATGGCACGATGGCGGTATTCTTTTGCCATCATCTTCTTTTCTCTAAATGCCTGTTCCGCAAGAGCAGTAAGCTTTTTATCTACTGTTTCAAATTCAGGAACCTTACCACAGATTGCCATATAGTTTGTCTCTGTATAAAGAGCAAGGTTTGAACCAAACACCTGCGGATAGTCGGTCTTATTCATATCCAACCATTCGCTTCGGCAACGGGTGGCGATATTTACTCTTCTTGCACATTCAAAGTAATAATCCCAATCCCATTTTTCACCGGTATGCTCTTCAATAAACTGAATACAGTTTTTAATCTCCTGAGCCGCGTATTCCTGAACGTCCTCTTCTTTGTGTCTCATAGGTGTTGCCAACTGAAAAATCGGAACATCGTCTTCCAATTCCAAACGTTTTGCAATAACACCATTTCCCATAAGAGAACCATCACAGGTGGTATTACACTGTACGGCGCACGCTCCCAAAATAGGTGCATCATCATCAATGGATACTCCGGCTTCTGCCTCCGGCATGGGGCATACGTCACCGGGAAGTCCGTATTCCTGAGCCACGTCAATATAATGTTCTGCTGCTCTTTGATTCAAAAGAACGGATACGTAGGTAGAAGGTGTTTCTCTGGAAAGTCCCTTCAAAGTAGGAAATCCCATCATAACAGCTGTCATCTCATTTTCATCTACCAATACCACTTTATCGGAAAACTTCTTGTCATTTCCGATTCTTCGGTCACCTCTGAAAAGGTTATCCAAAAGCTTTGCAACGTCATATATAACCAAATCCTGCTCTAAGTGACACATACGAAGGTAGGGTCCACGCAAGCCCTGGGTATGTCTGTCTACCATCATAGGAACAGCCAGATAATTTGCCATCCAACGATAGCGGAACATTGCTTTTACATTTCGAGGTTTCATAACGAACTTCGCAAGCTGTCCCATAATATAAAGCCATCTGGAATAATCATATAAGGTATCCTTCAAGCCACGCCATTCACGTCTGCTTCTCACACGTTTGCCTTCTACAAAAAATCTTCCTAAGGCTTCACCGCCGATTTCTTTAGCCATTGTGAACACCTCCTTGTATCTTTTTAATCTCAATACTTTCCACAAATGCCTGTACTCTGGTACGCATCTGTCCGGAAGCACCTATAGAATAAGGTCTGTCTACCTGAAGCACCGGATATCCGTAGTCATCACGGAGCACCACAGTACCTACCATTCTTTCATATGCCCAAGGGTCACAGAATTTCATCTGCTCGTAAATAATACCATCAGCCTTATACTCTTTTGCAAGAGCAGCAACATACTCTCTACGACCTACTACCTTTGGTGTATCCCAGTATCTCGGGCAGGCTCCACGCTGCTGGTATGCACGGCAAACCTGAGTCAATGCATCCTCGTCATCATTTAATATGATTTCATCACGTCCTGGGAAGGAACCATAGCAGAATCTGTCGGCGCATACATAAGCTCCGGATTCTTCTACCAGCTTAATGACATCTACGTCATCCACTTCGGAACCGACAAATACCACTCTTGCGCGGAATTTGTTTTTCTCATCCGGCTCTCTGGTTTTTAATTCTTCCAAAGTCTCTTTCAATTTATCGATTACGAGACGCTTCGGCGCACAGTAGGTCGCCATAGTAATAATATGGAATTCATATCCTGTAATACGGGGATTGTCTTCCTTTCTATAATCTCCGATTGCACGAATCAAACGACATACTTCATTGTGTTCTTCCACAGCCTTACGAATAGCTGCATCGGAAATATCAATTCCGTAATGCTCTTTTAAAGGATTTAAAATGTGATTCTGGCATTGAAGCACATACAAATCCAATCCGTTTTGATCTCCTTTTTGAGGAATCTCCATATATTCGTGGAAGAACTTGTCATTTCCTTGACCCATGGTTTTTAAAAGTTCCATGTTTTCCACGCAACGGTTAATCATGGTACAACCGTCCGGAGCAATGAGGCAGTCCAAGTAATTAAAACCTCCCTCAATGGCTCTTTCCAGTAAAGCTCTGCTGTATTCACACAAAAAACTGGTCAAATAATAAGTAGCCATCTCCATAGATCCGGTTCTAGGAGCACGAAGTCTGGAAGAAAACGTGCCCGGCAAGTTCAAAAGCGGTTCCGGAACATTTTCACACACGGTACCAACACAGATATTCCCTTCGTCCTTTGCCTGACGAATCAAATCATTGTTGGCATCTTCCAAAAGTTTTTCAAAATAATATAAATGCTTAAGGTCCTTCATAACATCCCCCTTTCTTTATGATAAAATTCCGATCTTTGTCAGTGCTTCTTTTGCCCCTACCACAATAGGTGCATCATCAGGAAGATAGAAAACGTTTTCTCCCTTTAAATCAAACTCAGCCAAGGCTCCGTCAGAAGGAATTCCGGTTAAAACAGGGATTTCTCCTGTATCCAAAAGATTTATAATTTCCTTGGACGGAAGTCGATTGGCTATAGCGCCGACCTTTTCATACATTACTAATTCTTTTGCTACTTCATTGATTGTCTGGATGACCTGGGTACCCTTCTTGGAAGAGTCCGTTACCAGAAGAAGATGGGTTACTTTTTCCATAACGCGGCGGTTAATCTGTTCGATACCAGCCTCGCCGTCAATAACCACATAATCGAAGTTCTGGGATAAAATCCCAATCACTTCCTTAAGATAGGAGTTAATCTTACAGTAGCAACCTGCTGCCTCCGGTCTTCCCACAGCGATGAAACTGAATCCATCCTGTTCCACCAAAGCATCAAAAATGCGGTATCTGGCTTCGCCCAAAAGCTCCAAAGCGGATTTGGTATCTCCGTCTTCTGCAGTAGAAACTACTTCCTTTCTGATATCATCAATGGTAGTTTGCACTTCGATTCCAAGCGCAGTAGATAGTCCGACTGCCGGATCCGCATCAATGGCCAAAATTTTCTTGTCCGGAAAATTCTCCGCCAAAAGCTTCACCATAACAGCCGCCAAAGAAGTTTTGCCTACGCCACCTTTTCCGGCTACGGCAATGACTTTCACGTCTGACATTTCTAGTTTTCCCCTCTTTCATACTCTTCATAAAATCCTTGCAAATGTAATAAAAAATCTTTCTTTTATCACTCCCCGTACCGCAAGAATTCATACGTACATTCATCTTAACATAAAAAAGACCATCCCCATAGAGGGGATGGACATTTAACTCTTTTGTGGATTTTTCCACATTTTTATACAACTGTGTATCTCTATCTAAAGATTATTTTATTCTTCAAATCTGCGTAATATAAGCTTCACCTTTAATTCCACAAAAAGCGAAATGGCAAAAAATATTGCACCGTATAAGAATCCCAGCATTGCCATAGACAGATTCACTAGCAGCACTTCCCTTGCTGCTTCTGCCAAAACATTCAAACAAACAACGATTCCTCCAATACTTACTACGA
The DNA here is from genome assembly GCA_024694625.1 of Lachnospiraceae bacterium. Classification (GTDB taxonomy): domain Bacteria; phylum Bacillota; class Clostridia; order Lachnospirales; family Lachnospiraceae; genus JAILEN01. The sequence continues at coordinate 5,274 of JAILJP010000024.1, forward strand.
CACCCGCTACTACAGCCGTCAGTTTTCCGTAGTGATGAGCCCAATATATCTTTTCCAATTCACCTTTTCCCATTTCGCGGCCCCCTGTAAAAGCCACGACAAATCCTCTGAAATACTCCTTAAAGAGTCCTGCGGCGGACAGGATAAATACTAACAATAAAAACACAATCACGAGAGACGGCCCATCCATATAAAAGCTGAAGTTACGGATTCCTCCTGCACTAATTCCTGATAATGCCAAAATGATCATTACAGAACAAAATCCCAAAACCGTTCCAATAATATTCCAGGCACTGTTACTTTTTCCCTTTTCATTTTCTTCCATCAATTTCATCATATTTTCCTCCGCTTTCTTATCATAGTCTTCAGAGGATAATCTCTGGCCGGAGAGCAGTTCATTAATGGTAATTTCTAACTCTTTACACAGTAGTGTCATGGTGGAAATATCCGGGATGGAATGTCCCCTTTCCCATTTAGACACCGCCTTATCACTGACACCAACCCGCTCTGCCAGTTCTTTTTGGGTCCACCCTTTTTCATGTCGAAGCTCAGAAATAAAACTCCCCATGTTTTCTGTTTCCATGTTTCTCCTCCCGATTTAAAGCCTCGAAGACTTTTCGAAAATATGACGTCATATCTGTTACAGTTTCATCATAATGGAAAAGCAAAAAAAGGTAAATCGAATCCCGGTAGATTTTCCATTCTACCGGATTCTACACCAAAATTTAGTCTGGAATATAAAGCAAAGCCCCGGTTCCAAATCAGAACCGGGGCTTTCTTATTATGCATCATTAACAGGATGGGAATAATAGTTCTACTTTAAACAAGTCTCCCTCTACAGAAAGTTTCATCTCTCCACCCATAAGCTCTGTGAGAGACTGTGCGATGGAAAGACCAAGTCCACTGCCTTCCGTATTTCTGGAAGAGTCTCCACGAACAAATCTCTGCATTAGCTCCTCCGTAGAAATATTCAACTCTTCTTTGGAAGTATTTAAAAAAGTCAAAATCACTTTTGCATCCTTTACTTCCAGATTGATATAAGCTCTGGTGCCGGAAGCCCCATACTTACAAATATTATTCATCAGATTGTCAAATACCCGCCACAAATATCTGGAATCGGCATAGATGGAAGGAGAAGTCGAGGGCATCTTTACCTTTAATTCCACGCCACTTTTTTGCAGCTTTTCTTCAAACTCACCAAGAGTCTGATTTAAAAGCACGCCTGCATCCACCTTTTCCATGTGAAGCTCCACATTTCCCGTGGATGCTTTGGACGCATCCAAAAGATCCTGCAAAAGCTTTTTCAATCTCTGGGACTGACGTTGCAAAACTTCCAAATATTCCTTTGCCTTATCGTTTTTCAAGTCCTCTTTTCCCAGCAGGTCCACGTAATTTATAATGGAGGTAAGAGGAGTTTTAATATCATGACTTACATTGGTAATCAGCTCCGTCTGGAACCGCTCGGACTTCATCCGCTCCTCGATTGCTACATCCAATCCGTTTTTAATGGAGTTGATATATTCCCCTTCTTCCTGAAGGTCAATAAACATCTTTTCTGTATTTACACTGGCGGAGAGATTTCCTTCCGTA
>JAILJP010000025.1 GCA_024694625.1 Lachnospiraceae bacterium
GAGCTTTTGAATCGTTTTGTGAGAAATACGCTATGGTCTTTAAAAAACAATTCTGCAGATGTACCTACGGATTGTCCTACCAGAGAACGTCACGGCTGGTCCGGAGACGCCCAGCTTTTTGTCAATACTGCCAGTTATATGGTAAATTACGCTCCTTTTGCCAACAAATATGAAAGGGATTTATGTGATTTGCAACGGAAAAACGGTGCCTTTACCCAGATTGCACCGGAAGGTGGAACGGATTTTTATATGAAAAACATGGATGGTTCTGTGGGCTGGGCAGATGCGGGAGTTATGATTCCTTATCGTATGTGGAAGAAATACGGTGACCGCGCATTTATTGAGACCTATTATGAACAGATGAAAAAGTATGCTCTGTTTGCCATAGGGCGTTGTGGCAAGAAAACACCTTTGATGTCTGAAAAGATTCGAATTTCAAAAGAAAATAAAAAGTATCTTTACAATGTGGGACAGCATTACGGTGAGTGGGCAGAACCAAAAGAAATCCACGAAACAGGGATTTCGGATTTTATGAAATCAAAACCGGAAGAAGCTACAGCATATACTTCATATGTTATGGGACTGATGACGGAAATTGCCAATGAGTTGGGATTTACAGAAGATGTCAGACTCTATGATGAATATGCCAAAGGATGTAAAAGAGCTTACCAGGAGATTTTAGAGAATGAAAAATTTTCTTTGGATACCAATCGTCAGGCTCGTTTGGTGCGTCCGTTGTACTTTGATTTGTTGGATGGTGAAAAAAAGGACTATGCAAAAAAACGTCTCATCCAGGCTCTGGATGAGTTTGACTGGAGAGTAGGAACAGGATTTTTATCTACTCCTTTGATTTTATATGTGTTGGATCAAATTGATATTGAATATGCATATAAGCTTTTGGAAAATGAAAAGAAGCCGGGATGGCTTTATATGCCGTTTGTAGGTGCCACTACGATTTGGGAAGATTGGGATGGCCCGACTTCTGACAACGGAGTTGGTGGTGGCATTGCTTCACTGGATCATTATTCCAAAGGTGCAGTGTGCGAATGGATATTTGAAAAGATGTGTGGAGTCAAAGTGGCAGGCGAGAATCATTTTGTGATAGCACCTCATCCCGGAGGACATTTTTCCAACGCGTCATTTTCCTATGATAGCGTGTATGGAGAGGTTTCCTGCAGTTGGAAAAAAAATTCGGACGGATTTTTTGAGTATGAAATCACGGTGCCGGAAAATACTTGGGCAGAAGTTTTTTTGCCAGATGGAGACTCTAAAAAACTGGAGGCAGGAAACTATCAATTTTAGATTATAGGATTTGGATTTCCACCGTGACGAATTGATAATTTTATGATAAAATATATGGGCTGTTTTTGTAGGTGCTTACAAAGACGGCCCATTCGTGTGTTCGAAACCATCCACACGTAAAACAAAACTAAGGAGATAAAAATGAATAAGAAAATGAAACCGGCGCTTTTTATAGCGCAAGCTGCGATGATTGCAGCAATCTATGTTGTATTAACTTACTTTATTAATGCATTTAATTTGGCAAGCGGTGCCATTCAGGTGCGTATTTCGGAAGCACTTACCATTTTACCGGTATTTACTCCCGCAGCGATTCCGGGACTCTTTATCGGATGTTTGTTATCAAACACCCTTACCGGCTGTGTGATTTGGGATATTGTTTTCGGAAGTTTGGCAACTTTAATTGCGGCAGTTTGCACATACTTACTTCGTAATACGAAGTTTTTATTTACCTTACCTCCGGTATTTGCCAACGCCATTATTGTGCCTTTCGTATTAAAGTATGCGTATGGAATTGGTGATGCATATTGGTTTTTATTTGTTACCGTAGGAATCGGTGAAGTAATATCTGTTTGTGTTTTGGGATTTATTTTAAAGAATGTGCTTTCCAAGTATGCAAACACTTTATTTAGTCAGGATGCTGATTCAGTAACCAAGGAAGACAAGTTGAACGAAACTATATAAGAAATTCAAGGAGATTTGCAATGAAGGAAATTTTAGATGTAATTAAACAAGAGTTGGAAATTGCTTTTGAGGCAAACGGCTATGATAAAAAGTATGCCTTTGTTTCTCTTTCCAATCGTCCCGATTTATGTGAGTATCAGTGTAACGGAGCGCTTCCTGCTGCCAAAGAGTACCATAAAGCACCGATGGAAATCGCGGAAGCAGTAGCTGCATCTTTACAATCAGAGCCCACATTTGAATCAGTTGAGGCTTGTAAGCCTGGATTTTTGAACATTAAATTAAGTGCTTCCTTCGTTGCGAGTTGCCTGAATGAGATGGCGAAAGATGAAGGGCGCTTTGGATTGGAAGAGTCAAAAGCACCAAAGACAGTCATTATTGATTACGGCGGAGCTAATGTAGCAAAGCCTCTTCATGTTGGTCATCTTCGCTCAGCTGTTATTGGAGAAAGCATCAAGCGTATTAAGAGATTTGTAGGTGATAAGGTAGTAGGTGACGTTCATTTGGGAGACTGGGGTCTTCAAATGGGGCTTATTATTACTGAACTTTCTCTTCGCCAGCCAAATCTTTGCTATTTTGACGAATCTTACGAAGGAGAATATCCTACAGAGCCTCCGTTTACTATTTCTGATTTGGAGGAGATTTATCCTACTGCATCTGGAAAATCAAAGGAAGATGAAGCCTTTAAGGCAGCTGCCATGAAAGCCACTGCAGAACTTCAGCAGGGCAGAAGGGGTTATCGTGCATTACTTTCTCATATTTTAAATGTATCCGTAACCGACTTAAAGAAAAACTATGACAACTTAAATGTAGAATTCGATCTTTGGAAAGGTGAATCCGACGCTCAGCCTTACATCCCCGATATGGTGGAAAAGATGAAGGCGGACGGATATGCTTACATTTCAGAGGGAGCATTGGTTGTAGACGTAAAAGAAGATACAGACAAAAAGGAAATCCCTCCTTGCATGATTTTAAAATCAGATGGAGCTTCCTTATACAATACAACAGATTTGGCTACCATGGTTTGGCGTGAAAAAGATTATCATCCTGATGAGTATGTATATGTAGTGGATAAGCGTCAGGAATTGTACTTCACCCAGGTATTCCGTTGTGCGAAAAAGACAAAGATTGTTCCTGAGGATACAAAGCTTACTTTCGTAGGATTTGGTACCATGAACGGAAAAGACGGAAAGCCCTTTAAGACCAGAGAGGGTGGCGTAATGCGTCTTTCCAATTTGATTTCCGAAATCAACGAAAAGATGTATGAAAAAATCATGGAAAATGAAACCATGAATGAAGACGAAGCGAAAAAGACAGCAAAGATTGTTGGTCTTTCCGCGGTAAAATATGGTGATTTGTCAAACCAGGCTTCCAAGGATTATGTTTTTGATATTGACCGCTTTATTTCCTTTGAAGGAAACACCGGTCCCTATATTTTGTACACCATCGTTCGTATGAAATCTATTATTGCAAAGTATGGTGCAGATGCCAGCGGATTTAATATTCCTGTAGCTGAGACAGAAAGTGAAAAGAGTTTACAGCTTGAGTTGGCGAAGTTTAACTCCGCTATTTTGTCAGCTTATAACGAAACAGCACCTCATAAGATTTGTGCTTATATTTATGACTTGGCAAACGCCTTCAATCATTTCTATCATGAGACAAAGATTTTGGCTCAGGAGGATGAAAACAAGAAGGGTGGATATATTCGCTTGCTTACCTTAACAAAAGATGTTTTGGAATGTTGCATCCATCTTTTGGGATTTGAAGCACCGGAGAGAATGTAATCTCCGGCTTGACATTTTGTTGGGTTGGATTTATATTGTTTACAATTTAATTTTGTGTATATAAGAAAGAAGGAATGAAACATGACAAAAATTGATATTATTTCCGGATTTTTAGGAGCTGGTAAAACCACATTTATTAAAAAGTTAATTGATGAAGCCTACAAAGGTGAAAAGATTGTCTTAATAGAAAATGAATTCGGTGAGGTCGGTATTGACGGTGGATTTTTAAAAGACGCCGGCATTGAAATTACCGAAATGAATTCCGGATGTATCTGCTGTACTTTGGTTGGAGATTTTGCAAAATCATTAAATGAAGTAATGGAGCAGTTCCATCCCGACCGTATTTTGATTGAGCCTTCCGGTGTTGGAAAATTATCGGATGTTATGACTTCTGTTATCGATATGGAAAAGACCCATGATGTGAAGTTAAATGCTTTGGTTACAGTTGTAAATGCATTAAAGGCTTCAAAACAGATGAAGGCTTTTGGTGAATTCTTCAACAACCAGATTGAACATGCGACTACAGTTGTTCTTTCCCGTTCTCAAAAGGCAAAGCCTGAGCAGATTGAATTCTGTACCACACAGATTCAGAACTTGAATCCTAAGGCTGCAGTAATTACCACGCCTTGGGATGATATTTCCGGTGAAAAGATTTTAAATGTTATGGAAGGTCAGGATAATTTGGAGATGAAGGCACTTGCAGAACTTCATCACCATGAAGAGGAAGAGGCTCACGAACATGAGCATCATCACCATGACCATGATGAACACGAACATCACCATGACCACGATGAGCACGAGCATCATCACGACCACGATGAGCACGAGCATCATCACGACCATGATGAGCATGAGCATCATCACCATGATCACGATGAACATGAACACCATCACGAACATGAGGAAGGTCATGAACACTGCGATCATGAACACGGACATTGCTGCCATCATGACCATGACCATCATTATCACCATCATGCAGATGATGTATTTGATACTTGGGGTAAGGAAACTCCTCATGTCTTTGAGCGTGAAACCATTGAAAAGGCATTAAAGGCCTTTGCTGAAACAGAAGACTACGGAACCATTATCCGTTCCAAAGGTATGGTACCTGCTTCTGACGGAACTTGGATTTACTTTGATTTGGTTGACGGTGAGTACGAACTTCGTACCGGCGAACCTGATTATACCGGACGCTTGGTTGTAATTGGTGCCAATGTGGATGAACACAAAGTAGAAGAGTTATTTGGTTTACATTAATAGTTTGTAAGGATAGAGGTTAAGCTTATGAGTGCACGTGAAGTACCGGTTTACGTATTTTACGGATTTATGGACAGTGGTAAGACCACTTTAATAGAAGAGACTCTTTATCAAAATCATTTTGCAGATGATTTAAATTCCGTTTTGGTGATTTCCTGCGAAGACGGAGATGTAGAGTATGACGAAGAAAAACTTAAGACGGTAAACGGTCACCTTGCTACGTTTGAAGAGGAAGAGGACTTTACTGTGGAAGCATTGGAAGAATTGGACAAAAAGTACCATCCTGATGCAGTGTTCATTGAGTACAACGGTACCTGGGAAGTGGGTCCTTTGTATGAAATGGAAGGACCAAAAGATTGGACCATTGTTCAGGCTTTGGCTACTGTAGATGCTACTACCTTTGAAATGTATATGTTGAATATGCGTGCCATGATGAGTGAGCAGCTGTTTAAAGCGGATGTGGTTATTTTTAACCGATGCACCGATGATATAAATAAGTCAAAGTTCCGTGCCAATGTTAAATCCATCAACCGTCCCGCTCAGATTGTTTACGAGAGAGAAGACGGATCCATTGATGACAGAGAAGAGGAACTTCCTTTTGATATGGATGCAGATGTCATTGAAATCAGTGATATGGATTACGCTCTTTGGTTTATGGACTGCATGGACAATCCGAAAAAATACGATGGAAAAACCGTTCATTTTCTTGGACTGGTTTACAATCCAAAGGATGGCAAAGGTAAGTTAAAGCCCGGAACCATTGTGCCTGGAAGATTTGCCATGACCTGTTGTGTGGAAGATATCCAGTTTTTAGGTATGAAATGTAAGTACGATAAAGAGATTGAGCATAAGAGCTGGATTAATATTACTGCAAAGGTGAAAAATGAATTTGCCAAAGAGTATCGCGGAAAAGGTCCGGTTTTGTATCCTGTTGAAATAACTCCAGCTGAAAAGCCGGAAGATGAATTGGTATACTTTAATTAACCCGTAGTATGGATGAAATAGATTACTGAGGGAACTTTGTTTCCTCAGTTTTTTATATATGTTTTGGCCGAATTTTTCCTTTTTGTTTACTTTTCTATGGTAAATCTATAAAATAGAAAAGGTTGAAAAGGGAAAAGGAAACCTAGGAAAGAAAAAAGATACATCGTAGGGGATGCGATGTAGAATGGAGGATGTATGTATAAGATTGTACGAAAAGAAGAGCTTGCTGAAAACATTATCCTTATGGATGTGGAAGCTCCTCGTGTGGCAAAGTCCTGTCTCCCCGGACAGTTCATTATTGTCCGCATTGACGAAGAAGGGGAAAGAATCCCCCTTACTATTTGCGATTACGATCGCGAAAAGAACACCATTACCATTGTTGTACAGACCATTGGTGCGTCAACAAAGCGTATGGCTGAATTAAACGAAGGAGATTATTTCCTTGATTTTGTAGGACCTTTGGGTGTTCCTTCAGAATTCTGTCAGGAAGAAAATCTGGAAGAGACAAAGAAGTTAAACTTGGTATTTATCGCCGGTGGTTTGGGAACCGCTCCTGTTTATCCTCAGGTAAAGTGGCTTCATGAACATGGAGTAGATGCTACCGTTATTATGGGTAGCCGTACCAAGGATTTGCTTTTCTATATTGATGAAATGAAAGCAGTAGCAAAAGAAGTTTATGTTACTACTGATGACGGATCTTATGGATTCCATGGTATGGGAACCAACCAGCTTCAGGCTTTGGTAGATGAAGGAAAGGTTTACGATCACTGTATCGCAATCGGCCCTATGATTATGATGAAATTCGTTTGTCTTTTGACAAAGGAATTAAACATTCCTACCACAGTATCTATGAACCCCATTATGGTAGACGGAACCGGTATGTGCGGTGCTTGTCGTTTGATTGTGGACGGAGAAGTAAAGTTTGCCTGCGTTGATGGACCTGAGTTCGACGGACACAAGGTAGATTTTGATCTTGCTATGGCTCGTATGAAACAGTACGCCACAGAAGAGGGAAGAAAGAAATTGGAATACGAAGAAGGCGACACCCATCATGGTGGCTGCGGACATTGCGGAGGTGACAACTAATGGACGGATTTGTAAGAGTACCCATCGCTGAACAGGAACCTCTTGTTCGCGCTAAGAATTTTGATGAAGTATGTTTGGGATATACGGAAGAAGAAGCAGTAAAAGAAGCAGAACGTTGCTTGAACTGTAAAAATCCCCGTTGTGTAGGCGGATGTCCCGTATCAATTAATATTCCTGCTTTTATTCAGGAAGTAAAAGAACGTAATTTTGAAAAAGCTTATGAGATTATTTCTGAGTCTTCTGCACTTCCTGCAGTTTGCGGTCGTGTTTGTCCTCAGGAAAGCCAGTGCGAAGGTCAGTGCGTTCGCGGCATTAAAGGTGAGGCTGTTGCTATTGGTAAGTTAGAGCGTTTTGTTGCTGACTGGGCAAGAAAGAATGGCATTCGTCCTCATACAGATGCACCTAAGAATGGTCATAAAGTGGCTGTAATCGGTTCCGGCCCTGCAGGACTTACCTGTGCTGGTGATTTGGCTCGTTTGGGATATGATGTCACCATCTTTGAAGCACTTCATAAGGCCGGTGGTGTATTGGTTTACGGTATTCCTGAATTCCGTTTGCCTAAGGACGAAGTTGTTGCAGCTGAAGTAGAAAACGTGAAAAACTTAGGTGTTAAGATTGAGACTAACGTTATCATCGGAAAGTCTGTTACTATTGATGAGTTGATGGAAGAAGAAGGCTTTGAAGCTGTATTCATCGGTTCCGGTGCAGGACTTCCCAGATTTATGGGAATTCCCGGAGAACAGGCACTTGGTGTATTCTCTGCAAACGAATACTTAACAAGAAACAATTTGATGAAAGCCTTCAAGGATGAGGATACTCCGATTTCAAGAGGAAAGAAAGTTGTTGTTGTAGGGGGTGGTAACGTAGCTATGGATGCTGCCCGTACCGCACTCCGCCTTGGCGCTGAAGTACACGTTGTATATCGTCGTTCCGAAGCTGAGCTTCCTGCCCGTGCTGAAGAAGTACATCACGCAAAAGAAGAGGGAATCATCTTTGATTTATTACAGAACCCTGTGGAAATCCTTACCGATGAAAACAATCAGGTTCGTGGAATCAAGATTATCAAGATGGAACTTGGTGAGCCCGATGAATCCGGACGTCGTCGTCCTGTGGAAGTAGAGGGAAGTGAATACGATATTGAATGTGATACCGTAATCATGTCGTTGGGAACTTCACCCAATCCTTTGATTTCTTCTACAACAGATGGTTTGGAAGTAAACCGTCGCGGATGTATTACCGCTGAAGAATTGACAGGAGCTACCTCAAAGATGGCAGTATTTGCCGGTGGAGATGCCGTAACAGGTGCCGCCACCGTAATCCTTGCCATGGGAGCTGGTAAAGCTGCTGCAAAGGGAATTGATGAATATTTCCAGAATAAATAATAGAAGTATTAGACCTCTTTGCCTGAAATAGGGCAGAGAGGTTTTTCTTATGAGGTTTCACTTGCTATTTTTCCGGTGCTGTGCTATAGTTTAAAAGTCGCGTACAAAGTGGTGCGTAGCATCTTGGGTTATATGAATGCGACTTGAATGGAGGATATTAAAATGGACGTATTAAAGATTGTTCTTACAGTTCTTTTTATAATTGTATGTGTGGCTCTTATGGTCATTATCTTATTACAGGAAGGAAAACAGCAGGGACTTGGTTCTATCGGTGGACAGAACATCGAAAGTTATTGGTCAAAGAACAAAGGCCGTTCCCGTGAAGGAATTCTTGTAAAAGTTACCGCAGCTTTGGTAGTAGTATTCTTTGTGTTAGCTGCAGTTTTGAACTTAAGTGTATTTTAAGATGATTCTTATGGAGCCACCATTTTGGTGGCTCTATTTTTTTCTAATATAGTTTTGAAAGGATATTATGGCGAAAACAAAAAAACAAGAATTTGAAGGAACCTTTATTGCCAATGCAAGAGGGTTTGGATTTGTAGAAGTAGAAGGAATGGAAGAAGACTTCTTTATTCCAGAAGATTATGTGGGACCGGCTTTTCACCAGGATCGTGTAAAGATTCAGGTGCTCCCCGGACGGGAGGGAAAACGTACCGAGGCTATGGTAACGGAGATTTTATCTCACGAGATCACCACAGTGGTTGGTACCTACCAAAAGTCCGGAAATTTCGGATTCATTCTTCCTGATGACAAAAAAATCACCAGGGATATTTTTATTCCCCAGGGAAAAGACTTACATGCTCTGCATAATCAAAAGGTAGTTTGCTATTTAACAGGCTATGGGGATTTGCGTCACAAACCGGAAGGAATCATTGTGGAAATCTTAGGTTTCACTTCTGACCCTGGAGTGGACGTCACTTCCATTGTCCGTACCTTTGGAATTCCCACGTCATTTCCTGATGAGGTAATGGCAGAGGCTCAGGAGAAAAATGTTCCTGTATCAAAAAAGGATATTAAGGGTCGTTTGGATCTTCGCCATGAAGTAATGGTAACCATTGACGGTGATGACTCCAAGGATTTGGATGATGCCGTTTCTTTAAAACGAGATGGAGAAAATTATATTTTGGGCGTGCATATCGCGGATGTTTCCGCCTATGTAACGGATAAGTCTCCTTTGGATACCGAGGCCAGAAAACGTGGCACTTCCGTTTATTTGGTGGACCGTGTAATTCCTATGTTGCCCACTGCGCTTTCCAATGGAATTTGCTCTTTGAATGAAGACGAAGATCGCTTGAGCATGAGCTGTATTATGACTATCAATCCCAAGGGAAAGGTCATTGATTATAAAATTTGTGAATCTGTGATTCATTCCACAAAGCGCATGACCTACACTCAGGTAAATCGTATTTTGGAAGATGATGATCCGGAAATGATAGAAGAGTTTAAGGATTTAGTTCCCATGTTTCGGGAAATGGAAGCCTTGGCAAAGATTTTAAACAAGCGCCGTCATAAGCGGGGAAGTATTGATTTTGATTTGCCTGAAACTGTAATCCTTTTGGATGAAAAGGGACGTCCTACAGAGATTCGTCCCTATGAAAGAAGAACATCCAATCGTTTGATTGAAGAGTTTATGCTTCTTGCCAATGAAACAGTGGCACGATACGCCTGTGAGGAAAATCTTCCTTTCTTATATCGTGTACATGGTACGCCGGATGGAGAAAAGATTACAAATCTTGCTCATTTTATCGGTGGTTTCGGGTATACTTTAAAGGGAGACAAAACCGATATCTCTCCAAAAGAATTACAGCGTTTGTTGAAAAACATCAAGGATACGCCGGAAGAGGATTTGATTGCCAGATTGACTCTTCGGTCTATGCAGCAGGCAAAGTATGATGTGGAATGTGACGGCCATTTTGGTTTGGCGGCAGAGTATTATTGCCATTTTACATCTCCAATCCGTCGTTATCCGGATTTGATGATTCATCGTATTTTAAAGGAGCATTGGCACAACAAATTAAAAAAGCGCCGCAGTGCTTACTACGAGGGTGCACTTCCTCAGATTGCATCGGAGACTTCCCGTTTGGAACGTCGCGCAGACGAAACGGAAAGAGAAGTGGACAAGCTGAAAAAGGTTCAGTTTATTGCTTCCTATATTGATCAGGAATTTTTAGGTGTGATTTCCGGAATTACCAAATGGGGCGTTTATGTAGAACTGCCCAATACCGTAGAAGGAATGATTCCCATTGTTTCTTTGGACGATGATTATTACGAGTTTGACGAAGAACATTATTGCTTGGTAGGAGAGCGTACCGGACGTACCTTTACGCTGGGTGAGCCTCTACGTATTCGGGTGGTAAAAGCGGATTTTGAGACCAGAACCATTGATTTTGAATTGGCGGACAAGAAAAAATCCAAAGGTACAAAAAAGGCATTTTCCAAAGCAAAAAAGGGAAAAACCTTAAAGAAAAAGTCGGCCATAAAAGAAAGAGACAGAAAGAAATCTTCGGAGGCAAAGGCGAAGAAGAAAAAGTCTTTTAAGAGTGGAAAAAAATCTTTGGCAAAAAAATCAAAAAAAGAAAAAGCGGGAAAAAATAGGTAACAACTATGGCAGAAGGACATAAACTAATCGCAAACAATAAAAAAGCATACCATGATTATTTCTTGGAAGAGACTTACGAGGCCGGTATTTCCCTTGTGGGAACGGAAGTAAAATCTCTTCGTATGGGAAAGTGTTCCGTAAAGGAAGCCTTTCTTCGCATTGAAAACGGTGAGCTTTTTGTTTATCAAATGCATATCGCACCTTACGAAAAGGGGAATATCTTTAACCGAGATCCTCTTCGCCCCAGAAAGCTTTTGATGCACAGTTATGAGATTTTGAAACTGGAACAAAAGATGAAGGAAAAAGGATATACCCTGATTCCTGTGGAGGTTTATTTTAAAGGCTCTAGGGTAAAGGTGAAAGTAGCCTTGGCAAAGGGTAAAAAACTCTATGACAAGCGCGCTGATATTGCAAAAAAAGATCAAAAGCGTGAAGCACAAAGAGAGTTTAAGCAGGCTTTTAAATAAAGATGTTGTGAAATACTTCTTTTTGTATTATATTTTTATAAGTGCTCTGCCGATATAACAGGTAGAGTAATATGGGCTAGTAAAGGTTTCGACAGGGATCTTGCAGCTGGTGAAGCGAGTCGTATGGTAATGCGTTAAATGGCCAAACTTAAAATTAAACGCTGAAGATAATTTAGCTTACGCTGCTTAATTTATAGCAGCAATCCGCCTTTCGTAACCGGTGACGAAAGATACGGGTTTCATCTTTTACCGGAAACGACATAGTCAAAGCTTTGAGATTATGGGCGTATCATGAAGCTACCAAAATGGTTGGGGTGTTCGTTCTCTTGCCATGGCGGGAATTTTTAATAACGAACTACACTCGTAGAAGAACAGGGAATGGGTTTTTGGACGCGGGTTCGATTCCCGCCTAGTCCACTATTTCGAGTTTGTATGGCTTTGGAATTTATAGTGAGTGTAGAAGAGTAGAGGAATTGCTTCCTCTGCTTTTTTTCTTTGTTTTATGCTATAATACGGATGACTTTGTAGGAAAGAGGTAGAAAGATGAATCACATTACATTTCGCCCGAAAGGGGTATGTTCCGCAAAAATCGATTTTGATTTGGAAGACGGAAAGATTTATAACGTTTCATTTTTAGGTGGATGCAACGGAAATTTAAAAGCAATCGGCAAGTTGGTGGAAGGAAAAGACGCCAAAGAAGTAGCTGATATTTTACGGGGAAATGATTGCCAGGGCAGAGGAACATCCTGTGCTGATCAGTTTTCAAAAGCCATTGATGAAGCCTTGGCTTAAGGAATAGACTGGCGTTTCATTCGTTTTAAATTGTTTGGAGAAGTTTTATATGGGAGAAATTGCAGAGTCTGTTTTTGTGGCAGAAGGAGCAAAAATTATAGGGGATGTTACCTTGCAAGAAGGCGTTGGGGTTTGGTACAATGCAGTGATTCGCGGGGATGACCATCCCATTGTGATTGGAAAAAACACAAACATTCAGGATGGTGCCATTTTGCATGTGGGTATGGGACACTCCTGTATCATAGGGGAAGGTGTTTCTATAGGCCATGGGGCGATTGTTCATGGATGCACCATCGGAGACAACACGGTAATTGGGATGGGCGCTATTGTTATGAATGGAGCAAAAGTAGGCTCGGATTGCATTGTAGGAGCCGGAGCCATTGTTACGGAAGGAATGGAAATTCCGGACCATACGGTGGCAGTGGGCGCGCCGGCAAAGAAGATGCGCCCTATAAAAGAAGAAGAGTCAGAACATAACAGGTGGAACGCTTCTCATTATGTAAAACTGGCAGAAGAACATCTATAGAATGACTGAGAAGAGGCATTTATGAATTTAGTTGAAATAAAGGATTTAAAAGCACCGGAATTGGAGATTTATACTTCCTTAAACGAGAAGCAGGTTAAGAAGTATTTTGAGCCCAATCCCGGGCTTTTTATTTGTGAAAGCGAAAAAGTTATACGACGGGCATTGGAAGCAGGATATGAACCGGTTTCATTTTTTGTGGAGGATTCCAAAATTTCAGTAGTGGAAGCATTGGATTTCGATGAAAGTGTTTTGGTGTTTCATGCCCCCTATTTGGTTATGAAGGAAATCACAGGATATTCTTTGAGCGGCGGGATTTTGGCAGCTATGAAGCGCAAAGGTCTGCAGTCTTTAGAAGACTTTTTAGAATCCCATCAAAAACTTGTGGTATTGGATGATGTAGAAAACCCTACCAATGTGGGTGCCATCATTCGCTCTGCAGCAGCCCTTGGGGCAGACGGCGTTTTGCTTACCAAGGCATGCTCGGACCCTTTGTATCGACGGGCTGCAAGAGTGAGTATGGGAACGGTGTTTTTGGTGGATTGGATGTATATGGATGGGGATGTGGCATCTCTTTTAAAACAGCATGGATTTTATGTGTTGGCTATGGCACTTTGTGAAGGGGCGCTTCCTATATCGGAGTTGTCTTTTACAAAAGAACAAAAGAGGGCGATTGTCCTTGGAAATGAAGATCATGGGGTATCTGATGAAGTATTGGAACATGCAGATGCCTGTGTCATTATTCCCATGAAGGCAGGGGTAGATTCTTTAAATGTGGCCGCAGCTAGTGCCGTAGCCTTTTGGGAAGTATTTTGACACTATATTTGGTACTGCCTTTTCTGCATGTACGCAAAATATGGATGATTTTTTCCACTACTCATGGTATAATGTATACGGTTTGTGGTTCATACGGACTCTGTGAGAGAGGAAGTATGCTTGCGGAGGAAATATTATGCCTGGGTTTCAGGAACTTCTCGTCGTAGGTAAAAGCAAATACAAAAGTTTAGTCTTCGACTTTGATAAACTAAATAACGTCAATAAATACTATGAGGACTATCAGATTCCTAAGGAGGAAAAGATGATGGTCTATGCTTATAGTAGTTCTTTTTCGTCTTTTTCTTTGGAAGGAAACGGTACCATTATTACGGATCAGGCGATTTATATCGATCCTTCCCACAAAGGTTGGGCACCTTCCAATCGTATTCCTTTGGAAAAACTTTGTCAGTTCATTGTTTTCCAGGAAGAATCCAATGAAAATGTTCATTTAATGAATGCAAATCAAAACTGCAGAATTTTTGGCCGCACCGTTGCACCGAAAGATACAACCGGTCGGGAGTTGGTACAGTTGTTGCGTTCTTTACAAAAAAATATTGCCCGCATGAATATGAAGGAACGCCATACCTATGAAATGACATTGGGATGGATGTTGGATTTGATTCGAAAAAGCCTTCATGAAAACGGAAGGCTCACCGCCAGGGATGAAATGCTTCTTTCTGTGGCAGAAGAAGATGCAACCTATCGAAAAGAGATTTTGTTTCTTCGTGCGGAAAATACATATCGAAGCTGTGATTATAGAAAATACCAAATGTTTTTGGCGGCTGCAAAATCTCGTTTGGATGAAGATGTTTATCGGGTTTTGGAACAGCCGGAAGAGTTGTTCTATGATAGTTTTGTGGAAGACATTTCCAAAGCTTCCGATTTTTATATGACCCAGGGGTTGATTGAGCCCTATTTGAATTTGAAAAAGCAGGAGAGGTTAAGCCTTCACCAATGTACGATTTTGGCTTATCTTTCCATTCGTATAGAAGACTTAGACTATGCCGAAAAGATTATGGATATGGCAGGAAGCCATATGGAAGCGGATGATTATTGGAAGTTTGAAAACTTCAATGCCAAATATCATAAAGAAAAGCTTTCTTTAGTCTTTGAAAAAATGGAAAAAAATACGGAGATTTCCGGACCGGAACTTTTGTGGATAGATGATTTGGGACTTACACCTCTTCACTATGCCTTGATTCTGCGAAGAGATGACATGGTGCTTCGTATGTTAAAACAAAAGGACTGGAGCGATTATGTTCCGCCGTTTGCCCATGACAAAATGATTTGCGCCTTGTATGACCCTGTATTTTTGACTTCCATTTTATATGATGATTTGGACATGATTGAGGAAGTGTTTGCAGCCTGTGCAAAGGAAGCACGTCCCATCAATCGTTCCTTAAAGAGAATGGAATCCTTTATTTACATCCAAAGAAAGATGATGCATGATCATCCCGAAGATGCCATGAAGTACGCAAGAGTCATTGCAGAGTATGAGGATATGCGCCATGAGATGGAAGAGGAATTATATCACATGGCAAAAGGGCGGATGGAAGAAGCCAGACGTCATGCGGCAGTGGCCATAGAATCCAACCATCCTTTTGCAAAATATCTGCTTCATATGTATTTGACAAAGGATTCGATTTTTTATTCGATTTTGGATACGGCTATGGAACACCGTTTGTATCGTTTTGGAAATAAATTCTTTATCACTTCTTTGGAACAGGAATTAAAGTTATCCTATTACGAGTGGCGAAACGGTAAGATTAGTGGTCATCATTTTGAAGCAGCGGATACGGATATTTCTCTTTACCGACATAAAACTGCGGATTACTTTGATGGTGAGACATTTGAAAATCCTACCCTTAGAGCCGCAAAGGAAAAAGAGCGGGCAGAGCGAAAGAAAAAATTCGATGAAGCCAGAGCGGCCTTTGAAGCATCTTTGGAAGTAAACAATGGTTGGTTCTCCGAAGAGGCAAAGAAAGATATCAATATTTTAAAGAAAGAATACCGTGTATTGGTAAAAACCTATCATCCGGATGCATCCGGTAATAAATCCGCTACTGCGATTATGCAGCAGATTCAGATTGAACGGGCGGAGATATTGGAACATATGCGTTCTTAAATATGATAATAAGGATAAGGAAAATAAAAAGAGAGGTGTCAAGAAAAAATACTTGACACCTCTCTTTATGTCTAGTATAGTAGTCGAGTATGGAACCGAAGATTAGACAGGGGTATCTCTATGATTTTTACGGAGAGCTCTTAAACGAACATCAAAAAGAAATATTTGAAGCCTACGTACTTGAGGATTTATCCTTAAAAGAAATTGCCGATGATCAGGGTATCAGTCGTCAGGGTGTTTCGGATTTGATTCATCGTTGCACCAATTCTTTGGAAGAGTATGAGGCGAAACTCCATCTCATTGAAAAGTTTATGTCCATTAAGGATAAGGTGGATGAGATTGTTTCTTTAACAGATGCTTCCGGTTCAAAAGAAAGTTTACAAAAAATTCGAGTGATTTCCGATGCTATATTGGAAGAGTTATAAAGGATAATATATGGCATTTGATAGTTTATCTGAAAAATTACAGGATGTCTTTAAGGGACTTCGCGGAAAAGGCCGTTTATCGGAAGCTGATGTAAAGGCTGCATTAAAAGAAGTTCGTTTAGCTCTTTTAGAAGCAGATGTAAATTTCAAAGTTGTTAAAAACTTTGTAAAGTCTGTGGAAGCCAGAGCGGTTGGCGAAGAAGTCTTAAACGGATTAAATCCGGGACAGACCGTAATTAAAATTGTAAATGAAGAACTGACTTCCCTTATGGGTTCCGAGACTACAGAGATTCAGTACCGTCCCGGACAGGAGATTACCGTTCTTATGATGTGCGGTCTTCAGGGTGCAGGTAAAACCACCACGGTGGCAAAGCTTGCCGGTCAGATGAAAAACAAAGGAAAACGTCCTTTGCTGGTTGCATGTGATATTTATCGACCCGCAGCGATTGAACAGTTGAAAATTAATGGTGAAAAACAGGATGTGCCTGTGTTCTCCATGGGTGATAAAACAAAGCCCAAAGACATTGCCAAGGCAGCGTTGGAACATGCAAAGAAGAACAATCTTAATGTTGTGATTTTGGATACTGCAGGTCGTCTTCATGTAGATGAAGAAATGATGCAGGAATTAATTGATATAAAAGATACCGTGGATGTGGCACAGACCATTTTGGTTGTGGATGCCATGACCGGTCAGGATGCGGTAAATGTTGCCGGCACCTTTGATGAAAAAATTGGTATCGACGGTGTCATTCTTACAAAGTTGGATGGTGATACCAGAGGCGGTGCCGCACTTTCCATTCGTGCAGTTACAGGAAAACCTATTTTGTACTGTGGTATGGGAGAAAAGCTTTCCGATTTGGAACAGTTTTATCCGGACCGTATGGCGTCTCGAATCCTTGGAATGGGAGATGTTCTTTCCCTTATTGAAAAGGCGCAAAGCGCCATTGATGAAGACAAGGCAAAGGATTTGGCCAAAAAGATGAAAAAGGCCGAATTTGACTATAATGATTATTTGGATTCCATGGCTCAAATGAAAAAAATGGGCGGACTTTCCTCCATCCTTGGAATGATGCCCGGTATGGGAATGAATTTAAACAAATCCCAGATGAATCAGTTGGAAGGTGCTGTGGATGACAAAAAACTGGCCCACATTGAAGCCATTATTTATTCCATGACTCCGGAAGAAAGAGAGAATCCGAAGTTGATGAATCCCAGTCGTAAGCATAGATTGGCACAGGGAGCCGGTGTGGATATTGCGGAAGTAAACCGCTTTATCAAACAGTTCGAGCAGAGCCGCAAGATGATGAAACAGATGAGCGGCATGATGAAAGGAAAAAAGGGACGTATGCGTTTTCCTTTTTAATAAATTGCAAATGTTTTAATTAAGAATATTTTTAGGAGGTAAATAAACATGGCAGTTAAAATCAGATTAAAAAGAATGGGTAAGAAGAGAAAACCTTTTTATCGTATTGTAGCAGCAGATTCTCGTTCACCTAGAGATGGACGTTTCATCGAAGAAATCGGAACTTATGATCCTAAC
Organism: Lachnospiraceae bacterium; assembly: GCA_024694625.1. Lineage (GTDB taxonomy): Bacteria > Bacillota > Clostridia > Lachnospirales > Lachnospiraceae > JAILEN01. The sequence continues at coordinate 17,764 of JAILJP010000025.1, forward strand.
CAGGAGCCTGCAGAAGTTCATGTAAACGAAGAACTTGCTAAGAAGTGGTTATCTAACGGTGCTCAGCCTACAGAGACCGTTGCAAGACTTTTCAAGAATGCCGGAATTAACAAATAAGACATTACGTAAACGTACACAAGAATAATGAGGTAAGTGCAATGAAAGAATTAGTTGAAGTAATTGCAAAAGCCCTTGTTGAAAATCCGGATCAGGTAGAAGTTAGTGAGAAGGAATCCGATCGCGCTATTGTTGTAGAGCTTCGCGTAGCTCCCGGCGATATGGGGAAAGTAATCGGTAAACAGGGTCGTATAGCAAAGGCTATCCGCTCAGTTGTAAAAGCGGCAGCCTCTAAAGAAGACAAAAAAGTTATCGTTGATATTGTTGACGCTAACTAATTTTTTAAGAGTTACTGTATATGGGGCAAAGAGGTTGCTTCATAAAAGTAACTCTTTTTTCTTTTGTTTTTTTAGTATAAAATATGTAAGAGTTTTAAAGTGTGGATTTGGTAAATGATATATCAGTTTTTGACGGAGTAGAATCATTTTATTTTGGTAATGATGGAATTGAAACAGGTAGGTGTTATGGAAGAAGTATTTGTAAATGAAGAAGAGCTTTTGCGAGTAGGAGGAATCATTACCACCCACGGCTTAAAGGGCGAGGTAAAAGTGTTTCCTACCACAGATGATATCAAGCGTTTTAAAAAACTAAAAGAAGTATTTCTGCAGGATCATAAAGGTCATTACTTCCTTTTACACGTGGAATCCTGTAAGTTTTTTAAGGAACAGGTCATTTTAAAATTTAAGGAATTCTCCGATATTAATGAAGTGGAAAAATATAAAAAATGTGAGCTCTTTGTGGATAGAGAACATGCGGTTCCATTGGAAGAAGGAGAGTTTTTTATTGCAGACTTGATTGGACTTTCCGTGGTTTCCGATGATGATACATTTCACGGTAAAATAACTGATGTATTGCAAACAGGAGCCAATGATGTGTATGTCATAGAAGAAGACGATACAAAAAGAGAACTTTTGCTTCCGGTGATACCGGACTGCGTTTTGGATATTTCTTTAGAAAATCAATTGGTAAAGATTCACATCTTAAAGGGACTTTTGTAGAAAGGTGAGCCTATGAACTGTTATATTATGACCTTATTTCCGGAAATGGTAATGGGCGGATTGTCTGCCAGCATTACCGGAAGAGCTATGAATAACGGATTGCTTCACGTGGAAGCGTTAAATATTCGGGATTATTCTTTGGACAAACATAAGAAAGTGGACGACTATCCTTATGGAGGTGGTGCCGGTATGGTGATGCAGGCACAGCCGATTTATGACTGTTTCCAGTCCATTGTAGAACGTATCGACGGGAACTATCGTTGTATTTATCTTACACCTCAGGGAAAGACCTTTAAACAAAGTATGGCAAAACAATATGTACAGGAAGAAAATCTCATCTTTTTGTGCGGTCATTACGAAGGTGTGGATGAGCGTGTATTAGAAGAAATAGTAGATGATTACGTTTCTTTAGGAGACTTTGTCCTTACGGGAGGCGAGCTTCCTGCCATGGTTATGGTGGATGCCATTGCCAGACTTGTACCCGGTGTTTTGCACAATGATGATTCTGCTTTTACAGAATCTTTTGAAAATGGTCTTTTGGAATATCCTCAGTATTCCCGCCCGGAAGAGTGGAGAGGGAAAAAAGTACCGGAGATTTTACTTTCCGGAGACCATGCCAAGGTGGATGCATGGAGACTTCAGCAGTCCATTGAACGTACCAGAATTCTTCGCCCGGATTTGTTGGCGGATATGGAAAGTATCTAACAAGAGATTCTTTGAAAAATCAATTAGAAATTACAAATTATTTCTTGCATTTTACATTGCTGCGTGATATTATATCAGAGTTGTTGACAATTAAGAGATGGTCCTCTGTCATCAAAAAGATGATAAGAACGTCAAATAGAAATAGGAGGTCACATAAATGAACGCACAGGAAATTATTAAAAACATTGAAGATGCTGAACTTAAGTCAGAAATCACTGAATTTAACGTAGGTGATACCATTAAAGTTCATGCTAAGATTAAGGAAGGAAACCGTGAAAGAATTCAGGTTTTCGAAGGAACTGTTCTTAAAGTTCAGGGTGGAAGCAACCGTGCTACCTTTACTGTTAGAAAGTTCTCTAACGGTGTTGGAGTAGAAAAGACTTGGCCCCTTCACAGCCCTAGCATCGACAAGATCGAAGTTGTTCGCAAGGGTAAGGTTCGCCGTGCTAAGTTGAACTACTTAAGAGAACGTGTAGGTAAAGCTGCAAAGGTTAAAGAAAGCATCTAATATTTATATGTTTTTTCTGGGAACAATTCTTTCGGGAATTGTTCCTTTTTTTTGTTTATCGTCGGATAAAATATGATATGATAAACAGTAGAGTCTAAAGAGATTGGTGAGGAATTATGAATCTAATCAGAACAATCAAAAAAAACACCCCCCTTCGCAGTGATGGTTTAAATTTTCATAGAAGACGGAGACGCTTTCAAAAGGAACAGGCCAAAAAAATAGCGATTTTTATTTTGGAGATTTTATTGATGAATCTTTTGGCTTATGGTGTGGTACGTTCCTTTGGAATTCGTATGACCATTGCCGGTGAATCCATGGAGCCTACCTTAAGTTCAGGAGATGTGGTTTTGCTGAATAAAATCGGTTCTATTGATACCAACGATATTGTGGTGTTTCAGCCCAGTTCCAACTTAAGCGCTCAGTATTCCGTGAAAAGAGTGATCGGAACGCCGGGAGATCGGATTTTGATTTCCGGTGGTGACGTATATGTAAATGATGTGTTGTTCCATAATATTGCAGAAACGGAAGACATCGAAGATGCGGGATTGGCTTCCACAGAGATTGTCTTAGGAGAAGACGAGTACTTTTTATTAGGCGATAACAGAAACAATTCCGAAGATTCCCGTTATGAAACGATAGGAAATATTTCTTCGGACGCAGTTGTGGGAAAGGTTTGGTTTTGCTTTAGCCTTTCACATTTTGGATTGGTAAATTATTAAGGAGTTAAGATGGAGTTTCAATGGTATCCCGGACATATGACGAAGGCTATTCGTCAGATGCGGGAAGATATTAAAATTATAGATTTGGTTATCGAATTAATTGATGCCAGAATCCCCCTTTCCAGTAGAAATCCCGATATTGATCAGTTGGGACAGGGAAAAGCGAGATTGGTTCTTTTAAACAAAAAGGATTTAAGTGATGATGCTGTTACAGCTCAGTGGATTTCCTATTTTGAATCTAAGGGTTATGTGTCAATCGCTATCGATGCAAGAGAGAAAAAATCTGCAAAATTAGTAGATGCTGCAGTGGAAAAAGCCTGCAAGGCAAAGAGGGAGAGAGATGCCAGAAGAGGCATTAAGAATCGTCCCATCCGGGCTATGGTGGTTGGTATTCCCAACATTGGAAAGTCCACCTTTATTAATTCCTATGCGGGAAAAGCTGCGACCAAAACCGGAAACAAGCCTGGTGTGACAAAAGGAAAGCAGTGGATCCGCCTTCGGAAAGATTTGGAATTATTGGATACACCCGGTATTCTTTGGCCAAAATTTGAAGATCAGAAAGTGGGATTTTATTTGGCTTCTATTGGTGCCATTCGTGCAGAAGTAATTCAAACGGATGAAATGGCAATTGAAGTAGTGAAGCTTCTGAGAGAATTATATCCCGGAAGAATTTCTGAAAAATACGAAGTGGATGAATCATTGGAGCCGGTAGAGGTAATGAATCACATTGCTGTAAATCGTAAATGCATAAAAGCCGGCGGGGATATTGATTTTACAAAAGCAGCAACGCTGTTTTTGGATGATTTTAAAAACGGTCGACTTGGAAAAATTTCCATCGAAAAACCAGAGGAATAAGGAGTTATTATGGACGAAAAGATGAAACAGGAAACGGTTTCAACAGAGACACAAGATAATAAAGTCAATGGGGATAAGGAGGCAGCGCCCAGCAAGGCTCAAGAGTTTTTTTCTTTGCTTATTTATGTTTTGGTTGTGTTTGCCATTACATTTTTTATTCTTCATTTTGTAGGACAGCGCACAGAAGTATCCGGGTCTTCCATGGAGGATACCTTAAGTGATGGCGACAATTTGATTATGGATAAATTGACCTATCATTTTTCTGATCCCAAGAGATTTGACGTTGTAATTTTTCCTGTGGATGAAGAAACCTACTATATAAAAAGAGTCATCGGTCTTCCGGGAGAAACCGTTCGTATTGACGAAGCAGGAAATATTTACATCAATGATGTGATTTTAGAAGAGGACTATGGTTTGGCCACCATTACCGATCCGGGAAGAGCCATTGAACCCATTACCTTAGGGGATGATGAATATTTCGTTTTGGGAGACAATCGAAATGCTTCTTTGGATTCCAGATACGAAGAAGTAGGAAATATTGAACGTTCTCGTATTACCGGTCGGGCATGGCTTCGTATTTATCCTTTTAACGAAATTACATTTATCAAAGGCTACAAGGGAGAGGACTAATGGCCGTTTCAATATCACAGATTAAAGAAGAACTGGCCAATGCTTCTTTTGAGGCGTTGCCTGGTTTTATCGCTCAATATGAATCGGATGAAAGAGCCGGTGTAAAATCTCTGGTTCAAAAAGCCGAAAAAAGAATAGAGGCCCGTCATTTGGAACTTCTTCGATTGGAAAAGATGCGTACCTTCGAGCACGAGTTGGAAGGCCGGTATCAATACATTTGCGGAGTGGACGAAGCTGGCCGAGGGCCCTTTGCCGGTCCTGTTGTAGCAGGAGCTGCAATTTTACCAAAGAATGAAACTATTCTTTATTTAAATGATTCCAAAAAGCTTTCTGCTACAAAACGTGATGAGCTTTTTGATGAAATAAAAGAAAAGGCCGTGGCTTGGGGCGTTGGAATTGTCAGCGCAAAGCGGATTGATGAAATCGGCGTAGGAAAGGCAGACTTTGAAGCTATGAGACTGGCTATTAAAAATATGGCAGTTGAAGCGGATTTTGCATTAACGGATGCCTTTGAAATTCCCGAGCTTTGGATTCCTCAAAAACCAATTATCAAAGGTGATGCGAAAAGTGTTTCCATAGCAGCAGCCAGTATTTTAGCAAAGGTAACCAGGGATCGCATTATGGAAGAGTTGGATGAAAAGTATCCCATGTATGGCTTTAAGGAGCATAAAGGTTACGGAACACAGTTTCATAGAGATCGTATTGTGGAATTCGGTCCTTGTGAAGAGCATCGTATGAGCTTTTTGAAAAATATGAATGAGGCCTGGAAGAAATAATTAGGGGAGGTGAACCATCGTGCAGGTATCGGACTTAGTAAATCAATATCAAGCCAATTTATCCAGCGGTGGGGAAGTCTCTGCAAAAACCAAGACCAAAGGCGTAGAACAGCTGGTTTCTACGGTTTCAAAGTTGCAAAAAGGACAGGTCTTTGAAGGAACAGTAAACAGTATCAAAGGGAATCAGGTGATTCTGGGATTGAGCAGCGGTCAAAATATTACCGCAAGATTGGACGGATCTATTTCTTTAAAGGTGGGAGAATCCGTTTTCTTTCAAGTGAAATCCAACGAGGATAATACCATACAGATCAAACCGGTTTCCATTGGTTCCATGAATAATCCCACCTTGTTAAATGCTTTGGACGCAGCCGGTATGGCGGTGACCGAAGACAATCTGAATATGGTGAATACCATGATGAAGGAGCAGATGCCCATTGACGCCAAAAGTCTATTGGAAATGTCAAGAAAGGTGGCGTCCATGCCGGGGGCAAATGTTTCTTCTGTTGTTGTCATGGCCAAACATAATCTGCCAATCACCATTGAGATGGTGAATCAGTTTGAAAACTATAAATCCAATGAAGGACAATTGTTAAAGGGAGTAGATGAGCTGGCAAAAAGCATTTCTACAGTGCTTGCATCTGATGAAGTCAGTGAAGAAAAAGCACTTTCCTTCCACAAGGAGTTTTTGTCTATTCTTTCCGGAGAAGAGCTTTCTCCTTCCGATGGAAGTACTCAGGCGCAAAAACTGGTGCAAATGATGGGAAACAAGACACCGGGGTTAAGGGTTTCTCCTCTTAGCATTAATGGGACACAAAGTCCTTTTGTTTCCACTCAGGCTGATGGATTGAAAAATCTTGTGGCTGAGGAAAAAGCCAATATGGAAGTGCCTCTTTTTCAGGAAGCATCTGTGGAAAACAAAGAAGTCAATCAGGGGTTACAGGTCTTTATTGATGGAGAAGGAAAGGAAGTGGAAGTTCCTTTTGGAGAAACCACTTTGATTTCGCCTGAGGGAGAACGGGTGTCTATGCTTTTGGCAGAAGGAGAATCCACCATTTTGGTTCCGGAGTATGATTCCGATGATTTCCCCAGTGGAAGTATTGGCCGAGCTCTTAGTCCAAAGGAAAATGCCTTTCTTTCTCAAAGTTTTTCCAAGATGCCGGAGTTTACATCCCAGCACCCGGAATTTTTTGATGAAAACGGTGGCCTTCGGCCGGAGGCTAATGTAAAGGATTTGATGAATGCATTGTCCAATCATTTTTCTGCATCCCCTTCCAATCTTTCTTTTTTGAAGGAAATCGTTTCAAAAGACGGATACGGAAAAATGGTCTTTGAAATGGTGGCACAGAAGCTTTCCATAGAACCGGAAGAATTAACTACGCCACATCGTTTGGATGATTTATATAAAGAAATGGATGAAACAGTTCGAAAGATTGCAGCAAGTGCCTCCAATCTTACTTCCAAACCAGACAATGCTGTGGTTTCTTCAGCGGAAAACATCCATGACAATTTGGAATTTATTTCCAGGGTAAATGATTTGTACACCTACGTGCAGATTCCTTTAAAACTTTCCGGTGGAGAAACTACCGGGGATTTGTATGTCTATCGAAATAAAAAACAAAGCAAAGGCGACAATGATGAACTCACTGCTTTTTTACATTTCGATATGGAACATTTAGGTTCTACGGATATTTCCGTGCGCATGAAGAATAAAAACGTCAATACGAAGTTTTATCTTGAGGACGATGCTTCCTTTGAATTGATTATGAACAATATTCATATTTTAAAAGAGAATCTGGATCATTTAGGATATACCTGCGTAGTGGAATGCGAAAATGAGGCAAAACCGGTAAACTTTGTTACCGACTTTTTGGAAAAGGATGTAAAGACTGCGGAGAATATTTCAAGGTATTCCTTTGACGTGAGGGCATAATATGGAAGAAAAGAAAAAAGTGGATCCTCATAAGACCGCGGTGGCCTTGGCTTACGAGCCGGGAGATGTTGCGCCGAAGATTCTTGCCACCGGTAAAGGTCATGTGGCTGAAAAGATTATTGAGGAAGCGAAAAAGAATAAGGTACCGTTTTATAAAGACAATAAATTAGCGGAAACCCTTTCTAAATTGGAAATTGGAGAGGCCATTCCTCCGGATTTATATGAAGTGGTGGCACAGATTTTGGTATTTGTGGATGGAATGGATAAGGTAAAAGCGAAGTTGGATGCTTCAGGTTATAAGAAACGGTAAGTATGAATCAGAGAAAAACGGGAAGTGTATACGAACAAAAAGCTGCCTTGGAGTTGCAAAGGCAGGGATATAAAATTCTGGAAATGAATTATCACTGCAAGGTGGGAGAAATCGATATTATAGCAAAAGACAAAGAGTATTTGGTCTTTGTGGAGGTGAAGTATCGAAAAAATGCCAAAGCGGGCATGCCCCAGGAAGCGGTACATTTTCAAAAGCAAAAAAAGATTTCCAAAACTGCAGCATTTTATTTGATGAGTCATGGATATCGTGATAATGTCAGTGTGAGGTTTGATGTAGTGTCTATTTTAGGCGACAAGATTGAAGTTTTGAAAAACGCTTTCCCATATTGCTTTGGTTGAAAACTTTTTGTATAATCATTCATTGTTGTAATTTGAAAGAAATTGAGGTTTATTATGTCAAGATGTGTAGTGGCCATTGTGGGCCGACCGAATGTTGGAAAATCTACATTGTTTAATGCCATTGCCGGAGAACGTATCTCTATTGTAAAAGACACTCCTGGTGTAACCAGAGATCGAATTTATGCAGATGTCAGCTGGTTAGACAAGGACTTTACTTTGGTGGATACCGGCGGTATTGAACCGGATTCTAAGGATATTATTTTGTCACAAATGCGGGATCAGGCTCAGATTGCTATTGAAACCGCTGATGTAATAATTTTTATGGTAGATGTAAAACAGGGCTTAATTGATGCGGACGACCGCGTGGCTGATTTGTTGCGACGTTCCCAAAAGCCTGTGGTTTTATGTGTAAATAAGGTAGACAACTTTGAAAAGATGATGCCTGATGTTTACGAATTTTATAACTTAGGTATTGGAGAACCTATACCGGTTTCAGCATCTTCTCGATTGGGATTTGGTGATTTGTTGGATGAAGTAATCAAATACTTCCCGGATACCACTTCTTCCAAAGAAGAGGAGGATACTCCAAAGGTTGCCATCGTAGGAAAACCCAATGTTGGAAAGTCTTCTTTGGTAAACAAGCTTTTAGGCGAGGACCGTCTCATTGTTTCTAATATTGCGGGAACCACCCGTGATGCCGTTGATACCAGGGTGAAAAACCATGGAAAAGATTATATTTTCATTGATACGGCAGGTCTTCGAAGAAAAAGTAAGATTAAAGAAGAAATCGAGCGATTCAGTATTATTCGTGCCGTTGCCGCAGTGGAAAAGGCGGATGTTGTCATCGTAGTAATTGATGCAACAGAAGGCGTGACAGAGCAGGATGCCAAAATTGCAGGTATTGCTCATGACCGTGGAAAGGGAATTATCGTTGCCGTTAACAAATGGGATGCGGTGGAAAAGAATGATAAGACCATGCGGGAACATGAAAAGAAGATACGCCAGATTTTAAGTTTCATGCCTTATGCTGAGATTATTTATATTTCTGCTTTGACCGGACAGAGATTGCAAAAGATTTACGAAACCGTGGACCGCGTTATTGAAAATCAGACCATGAGAATTCAGACCGGTGTATTGAACGAAATTGTTGCGGAAGCTGTAGTAATGCAACAGCCTCCTTCAGATAAGGGTAGAAGATTAAAGATCTTCTATGTGACTCAGGTTTCAGTGAAACCTCCTACATTTGTAGTGTTTGTAAATGACAAAGAGTTAATGCATTTTTCCTATGTACGTTATTTGGAAAACCGTATTCGAGATGCTTTCGGTGGCTTTACCGGAACATCCTTAAAATTTATTATCAGACAGCGCGAGGAGGATTAATCCATGTTATTGGCGAGAGGAATCTCCTTATTGATTGGCTATATTTGCGGATTGTTTTTAACAGGATTTATTATCGGTAAAATTAAACATGTGGATTTGACCACTCAAGGTAGCGGAAATGTTGGAACCACAAATACCCTTCGTATTTTAGGTGTTCCAAGAGGAGCTTTGACCTTATTAGGAGATATGTTAAAAGGTGTTGTGGCAGCTTTTGTGGTGTATTTTATCTTTAGAAACACCCCTTATGGCGAAACCGGAATTGCTCTTTTAATGGAGTACGCTTGCTTTGGCGCGGTTTTAGGACACGATTTTCCTTTTTATATGCCGAAAAAGGGTGGAAAAGGAATTGCGACAAGTGCAGCTTTGGTACTGGTTTGCTTTCCTAAGGCACTTCCCCTTTTGATTCTTGCATTTATACTCATTGTTTATGCTTCGCGTTATGTTTCCTTGGGCTCCATTTCCATTGCGGCGTTGTTGGCTTTGGAGGTAATCCTGTTTGCTCATTTGGGCTACTTGGATTATTATAATGAATATAAGTGGGAAGCAGTTGTGATTGTGGTAATTGTAGCGGCCCTGGCTATTTTTAAGCATAGAAGTAATATTAAGCGCTTATTGAACGGATGTGAGAATAAATTTTCATTTCATCCGAATGTAAAAAAGGAGGATTAAATGGAAATATTATTAAAGAAACTGACTTCCACAGCTAAGGCTCCGGAAAGAGGAAGCGATTATGCTGCGGGATATGATTTGTTTGCTGATTTAAGTGAAAAAGTGGAGATTGCTCCTCACGAAACTTTAATGATTGGAACCGGGATTGCTACAGCCATCCCCGAAGGCTACTTTGGAGGTATTTTTGCTCGTTCCGGTCTTTCTGCAAAAGAAGGACTTCGTCCCGGAAACTGCGTAGGTGTAGTAGATGCGGATTACAGAGGAGAGATTAAAGTAGCGCTTCATAATGACAGTGAAGTTATAAGAACTGTGGAGCCTATGCAAAAGATTGCACAGATGGTAATTCTTCCGTTTTTGGCAGTGGAATTTACGGAGACAGAAAAATTAAGCGAAACGAACCGTGGAGAAGGCGGATTCGGTTCTACCGGAAAGAAATAGATGTAGGTTACATGACAAGGAGGGTATTATATGGGAACAGAAATTAAAGACAGAATGGTGAAGTTTTTCGCAAAGGACGACAAGTTGGTTACCATCAATGCGGCACAAGGCCATTTTGCTACCAGTCAGTCACATATCAATTATTACATTGATGTAACTCGTATTAAGATTCGTACCAAAGAGGCCATGGAAGCTGCAAAGAGTTTGGAATCAAAGATGTTACACCGCATTACTACGGTGGACACCATTGTTTGCTTGGACGGCACTTCTGTATTGGGAGGATTTTTGGCTTACGAATTGGAAAAAGGTGATTTCCATAATACCAACATGCATGAAACTGTATATGTTGTTGAACCGGAAGAAAACAGCATTCATCAGTTTATGTTCCGGGAAAATGTAAAACCTGCGGTTCAAGGAAAAAATGTCATCGTTTTGGTGGATACCATGACCACAGGAGAAACGGTTAAGAGAAGTCTTGAGTGTATCGAATACTATGGCGGTATTGTACAAGGTGTAGTTTCCATCTTCAGTACCACAGATCAAATTGATAATACACAGGTAATATCTTTGTTTACCGATGCAGATATGCCGGGATATGCTACCTACAGTCCTAGTGAGTGCCCGTTCTGCAAAAAGGGAATTCCATTGGATGCCATGGTAAATGGTTATGGATATTCCAAGTTATAGTGGCAGAGTTTATAAAAAACACTAAATATTGTATTTGCTACTTGAATTTTTCATGGAATCCCTTTATAATGCATAAGGACATAATTCTATATTGTGTAGAATGGTTGTGCTTTGACCACAATATATAGGGAGTATTACTATGGAAATGAAATTCAAATTAGAAGCCTTCGAAGGTCCTTTGGACTTGCTTCTTCATTTGATTGATAAGAATAAAGTGAATATTTACGATATCCCCATTGTTGAGATTACCGATCAATATTTGGAGTATATCGACGAGATGAAGCGTCAGGACTTAAATGTTATGAGTGAGTTTTTGGTTATGGCTGCCACCTTGTTAAACATTAAGTCAAAGATGTTGTTGCCCAAAGAGGTTGTGGAAGAAGAGGAAGAGGAAGATCCTCGTGCAGAACTTGTTCAGCAACTCTTGGAATACAAGATGTACAAGACCTATGCTTATGAGCTTCGTGATCGTCAGGTAGATGCAAATCAGATCTTTTACAAGGTTCCTACCATTCCCGACGAAGTGTTGGCTTATGAAGAACCGGTAGATGTAGATGAACTGATTTCCGATTTGACCTTAAACAAATTAAACGTGGTATTCCAGTCGGTATTGAAACGACAAAAGGGAAGGGTGGATCCGGTTCGTTCCAGATTCGGTGAAATCAAAAAAGAAGAGGTTTCCGTTGATGAAAAGATGACGGAGATTTCCGCTTATGCGAAATCTCACAAACGTTTTTCTTTCCGTGAACTTTTGGAAAAACAGTCTTCTAAGGTTCAGGTGATTGTTACATTTTTGGTAATTCTTGAATTAATGAAATCTGGTGAGATTCATATTGTTCAGGAAAACATCTTTGATGACATTCAGATTGAATCACAAGTTGCAGCGTAGGAGTAAAATATGGAAAGACAAGAATTATTGTCTATAGTTGAGGGTATATTGTTTACCATGGGGGATTCCGTTGACCCCGATAAAATCGCAACGGCATTGGAAATTGAAAAAAGCGATGTAATTTCTTTGCTAGATGAATTGGCAGAGCGTTACGAAAACGAAAACAGAGGAATACGCGTTACCAAATTGGATGGTTCCTACCAGATGTGTACACCGCCGTCCATTTATGAATACCTGATTAAAATTGCAAAACAGCCTAAGCGGTATTCTTTGACGGATACACTTTTGGAAACTTTATCCATCATTGCTTACAAACAACCGGTAACAAAGGCTGAAATCGAAAAGATTCGTGGTGTTAGCTGCGATCATGCTGTAAGCCGTTTGGTAGAATTTCAGTTGGTAGAAGAAATCGGAAGAATGGATGCTCCGGGAAGACCTATGTTGTTTGGTACCACAGAGCAGTTTTTACGTTCTTTTGGTGTAACATCCTTGGAAGAATTACCTACATTAAATCCTGTTCAGGTAGAAGAATTCAAGCAGGCTGCGGAAGAAGAGGCCACTCATTTAACCGTAGGAGTATAAGAAAAAATTGTACCGAACCTTAAAAATAGGGTTCGGTATTTTTTCATAAAAAAATATTGATAAATTTTTGACAATATTTTGTGAAATCTATTGAAATAAAATAGCAAATCCGATATGATTATTCTAGCGCAATTTTTGAAATTTTATATATAAATGGAGGGAAAAAACATGAGTGAAGGACTGAATAGTTCTGCAATTCTCAGACTGGAGAATCTTTTAGACGAAGATAGTTTCGTTGAATTGGGTTCTTTGATTACAGCCAGAGTTACAGATTTCAATCTCAATCCCAAAGAGGCTCCGTCTGATGGAGTAGTAACAGGATACGGATTGATTGATGGACGTTTGGTATTTGTTTACAGTCAGGATAGCAGTGTCTTGAATGGCACCATTGGTGAAATGCACGCGAAAAAAATCTTAAACGTGTATGACAAGGCTATGAAAATGGGAGCTCCTGTAATTGGATTAATTGATTGCGGAGGTGTACGTCTTCAGGAGGCTTTTGATGCTACAGAAGCAATTGGTGAAATCATTGCTAAGGCATGTGAAGCCAGTGGATCTGTGCCTCAGATTACAGGTATTTTTGGAAACTGCGGAGGTGGTTTATCTGTACTTCCCGCACTTTCAGACTTTGCATTTATGACCAATGATGCAAAATTATTCGTTAATTCACCTGATGCAATTTCAGGAAATTATACCGAAAAGAATGATACTTCTTCTGCAGACTTCCAGTTTGCAGCCGGAAATGTTGACGACATTGGCAACGAAGAAGAAGTATTAAATAAGATTCGTCAGATGGTGGCTGTATTGCCTTCATCCTCTATGGACGGAGCTTTCGCTGATGAATGTTTGGATGACTTGAATCGCGGAGCTGTTGGTTTAGAAGAAAAGAGAGATGAGGTTGCAGCAATCGCATCAGAACTTTCTGACGGAAATGTTTTTGTTGAGACAAAGACAGGATATGCAAAGGACATGGTAACAGGTTTTGCAATCTTAAATGGTCAGACCATCGGTGTTGTTGGAAACCAGGCCATTGAAGATGGTGAAGTGCTTACTGCAAAGGGTGCTCAAAAGGCAGCTTCCTTTGTTAAGTTCTGTGATGCATATGAAATTCCTGTACTTAGTTTAACAAACGTAAATGCTTACAAGGCATGCGAATGTGCAGAAATGAATTTGCCCAAGGCTTTGGCATTACTTAGTGTTGCTTTTGCATCAGCATCTGTACCGAAGATTAACCTTATTACCAAAAAGGCAGGCGGTTCCGCTTATCTCTTTATGAATGGTAAGTCTTTGGGCGCTGATTTAACCTATGCATTCCCTGATGTTGACATGAGCATTATGGATGCAAATCTTGCAGGTGGCATTTTAGCCGGAGAAAACGGAGACGTATCAAAGGCTGCTGCAGAATTCGAAGAAACACAGACTGGACTTTCCAATGCGGCACGTCGTGGCATTGTGGATCGTGTGGTTAATTTTGCGGATGCAAGAAAATACTTAATCGCTGGTTTTGATATGCTTTTTGAAAAAAGCGACAGCGTATACAAAAAACATAGCGCAAAGTAAGGCGGTGAAGATATGAAGAAAAAACTTACATTTCTTGCCTGCTGCTTAGCTGTAATGTTTGTTTTTGGAGCATGTTCATCCAAAGAAGATGTAACCTACGGTGGTTATACAGAAGAACAGTTGGAAGCATCTGCGCAAAATACTGCGACTTCTTTGATGTCATTGAGTCAGGAAGAAGTAATACAGTATGTTTCTTACTACGAAGCACAGGTAAAAGACAGTGAAGACGCTGCATTAAATTACGCTCTGATTTCCGATTGGGCAGAAGTGATGACGCAGGTCGGTGACTTTAAAGGTTATTCTGATTTTTCCGTAGACAAATCAGGAAAGACTTTAACAACAACCTTGACCTTGGATTTTGATCGTCGCGATGCCAAATTAATCTATGTATTTAATGCAAACAGTATGGAAGTTACAGCAATAAATGTGGAACTGGTATACACTCTCGGAGAGATTATGCAAAAGGCTGCATTAAATACCGTAATGGGTATTATGACTGTATTTGTCATTCTGGTATTAATCAGTTTGGTAATCTATTGCTTCCGAATCATTCCTTATTTGGAAAAGAAGTTTGTCGGTGAAAAAGAAACTGCTACAGTTTCAGCACCTGCAGTTGCGGAAGTGTCATCTGATGAAGTTGACGATTTAGAATTGATTGCCGTAATCGCGGCTGCGATTGCCAGTGAAACAGGAACACCTACAGATTCCTTTGTTGTTCGTTCCATTAAACGTAGATATTAAGAAATTGGAGGATTTTAAAATGAAGAATTATACCATTACCGTGAACGGAAATGTTTATGATGTAACAGTAGAAGAAAAGGGTGGAAACACAAGTGCTCCCGCAGCTGCAGCTGCTCCTAAGGCTGCACCGAAAAAAGCTCAGGCATCAGGTGCCGCTGGTAGCGTAAAGATTGAAGCAGGAGCTGCAGGAAAAGTATTTAAGATTGCAGCAAATGTTGGAGCTTCCGTTAAAAAGGGTGATACCGTAGTTGTATTGGAAGTTATGAAGATGGAGACACCTGTTGTTGCTCCTTGTGACGGAACAGTAGCAAGTATCGATGTAACAGAAGGATCTCAGATTGAAGCAGGTACCCTTCTTGCAACTTTAAATGAAGCATAATCGTAGGAGGCAAATACATGAGTTACGTATTGGAAACCATGTCCAATCTACTCCACCAAACAGCCTTTTTAAACCTTACCGTAGGTAACTACGTGATGATAGCCGTTGCATGTGTATTCTTGTTCTTGGCTATTAAAAAGGGATATGAACCGTTGCTTTTGGTTCCCATTGCATTCGGTATGTTGTTGGTAAATATTTATCCGGACATCATTGCATCTCCGGAAGAGACTTCCAACGGAGTGGGAGGACTTTTATATTACTTCTATACTCTAGATGAATGGTCTATTTTACCGTCATTGAT
The DNA here is from genome assembly GCA_024694625.1 of Lachnospiraceae bacterium. GTDB lineage: Bacteria > Bacillota > Clostridia > Lachnospirales > Lachnospiraceae > JAILEN01. Next base: position 33,297 of record JAILJP010000025.1, read on the forward strand.
CTTCCTTGGGGTTGGTGCTATGACTGACTTTGGACCTTTGATTGCAAATCCCATCAGCTTTTTGCTTGGTGCGGCTGCGCAGATTGGTATTTTTACCGCTTACTTGCTGGCAATCCTTTTGGGATTCTCAGATCAGGCGGCTGCAGCAGTATCTATTATCGGTGGTGCTGACGGTCCTACATCCATTTTCTTAGCAGGAAAGTTAGGACAGTCTGCGTTAATGGGTCCTATTGCCGTGGCAGCGTATTCTTACATGTCATTGGTGCCCATTATTCAGCCTCCTATTATGAAGCTGTTTACGACTGAAAAAGAACGTGCAATCCATATGGAAAACTTACGTCCGGTATCGAAATTGGAACGTATTTTATTCCCGATTATTGTTACTATCATTGTATGTTTGCTTTTGCCTACCACAGCACCTTTGGTTGGTATGTTGATGTTAGGTAACTTGTTCAGAGAGTCCGGCGTTGTACGTCAGCTTTCCGATACAGCAAGTAATGCATTGATGTATATCGTAGTTATCCTGTTGGGTACTTCCGTAGGTGCATCTACATCTGCAGAAGCATTCTTGAACTGGAGTACCATTAAGATCGTTATTTTAGGTTTGGTGGCATTTGCTTTTGGTACCGCAGCCGGTGTATTGTTCGGAAAACTTTTGTGCTTCCTTACAAAAGGAAAAATCAATCCTTTGATTGGTTCTGCCGGTGTTTCCGCAGTACCTATGGCAGCCCGTGTATCTCAAAAAGTTGGAGCGGAAGCAGATCCTACCAACTTCCTTTTGATGCATGCGATGGGACCTAACGTAGCAGGTGTTATTGGTACGGCTGTTGCAGCAGGTGTATTTATGGCAATATTCGGAGTTTAATAGATATTTATGGAGGATAAACAAATGGCAGATATTAGTCCTAAGCCAGTGAAAATTACAGAGACAATTCTTCGTGATGCGCATCAGTCTTTGATTGCCACCCGTATGCCAACATCCATTATGCTTCCTATTGTGGACAAGATGGATCAGGTAGGTTACAACGCTGTTGAATGTTGGGGCGGCGCTACATTCGATGCTTGCTTGCGCTTCTTGAAAGAAGATCCTTGGGATCGTCTTCGTAAGCTTCGTGATGGTTTTAAAAATACAAAATTACAGATGTTATTCCGTGGACAGAATATCTTGGGATATTCTCAGTATCCCGATGATGTAGTGGAATATTTCGTTCAGAAATCCATTGCAAACGGAATCGACATTATTCGTATCTTTGACTGCTTGAATGATATTCGAAATCTTCAGACAGCAGTTAATGCGACCAACAAAGAAAAAGGTCACGCACAGGTAGCACTTTCCTATACTTTGGGAGAAGCTTACACCCTTGATTATTGGAAAGATATGGCAAAGAGAATTGAAGATATGGGTGCTAGCTCAATCTGTATCAAAGATATGGCCGGTCTTTTGGTTCCTGCTAAAGCTTACGAGTTGGTAGGCGCATTAAAGGAATCTACAAGCCTTCCCATTGAGTTGCATACACATTATACTTCCGGTGTTGCTTCTATGACCTACTTAAAGGCAGTAGAAGCTGGATGTGATATTATCGACTGTGCTATGTCACCTTTTGCCCTTGGAACATCTCAGCCTGCTACAGAAGTTATGGCAGCTGCATTTGAGGGTACACCTTATGCAACAGGATTTGATCAGGAACTTTTATCAGAAATCGCTGATTACTTCCGTCCTTACAGAGAAGAATGTATTGAAAACGGCCTTTTGTCTACAAAGGTATTAGGCGTAAACATCAACACACTTCGTTATCAGGTTCCCGGTGGTATGCTTTCTAACTTGATTAGCCAGTTGAAAGAGCAGGGTAAGGAAGACAAGCTTCGTGAAGTATTAGAAGAAGTGCCTCGCGTTCGTAAAGATTTGGGTGAGCCTCCTTTGGTTACACCTTCATCTCAGATTGTTGGTACTCAGGCAGTATTTAACGTATTAATGGGTGAGCGTTACAAAGTTGCTACAGAGCAGACCAAGGATATTTTACTTGGTAAGTACGGACAGACTGTAAAGCCTTTCAATCCTGAAGTGGTTGAAAAGGTATTGGGAGATGACAAAGATAAAGCCATCACCTGTCGTCCTGCAGATTTGATTGAGCCCGGCTTGAAGAAATTTGAAGAAGAATGTGCACAGTGGAAACAGCAGGATGAAGATGTTTTATCTTATGCATTGTTCCCTAAGGTTGCTACAGAGTTCTTTGAATACCGTCAGGCACAGCAGACTCATGTAGATCCTGCAAAGGCTGATAAAGCAAATGGAGCCTATCCAGTATAATAGAAAAGTATTGTTTTAAAATAAATACAATGTTAATAAAAAGGACACATTCCGGTGTGTCCTTTTTGTGTCCTTTAAGGTGTTATACTTACTTCAGTAATGAGCGAGATATAAGAGTGACTCCTTAAACGCTCATTAACATATACATTCTTTCGTCTTACGAAAAATTTTAGCGCATGATTTTTTCGTAACGAAATTGTGTTCCATATTTCCTCAAGATGAAAGGGAGCGGACCGCCGCTCCTTTTCGATTGCTCAAAACTCTGAATTCCTTATTTTTCTGCCATATTTTCCAATGTTATGATACAATCAAATTAGATTTTGAAAGGGGATTACCATGGCACAATTACGAATCGTTGACGGGTTTATGTTTTCAAATGAAGAGGAGTATAAGCAGGCTTTAAAAGAGCAAAAAGCTGTTAAGTACTTAAAACAGCAGATGCAAGGAAAAACAGCTTCAGATATTCTAAAAATTTATCAACAGCTGTTGGAACAAAAATTATTTAAGACAGAAGTAGGATACGCATTTTTACATGACGTATTTGTTTCTTTGCAATATCAAAAATCCCTTTCGGGAACGGAAATTCCTGTAATTAAATTAGAAGCAAAAGAACCTGTGGTGGTTACAAAAGAAGTAAAACAGCCTGTGAAAGGTAATAGCTCTTCTCAGGTGAAGGCACTACGCATTATGGTTGTGGCCCTTCTTGTACTGGTGATTTCTATGTTTGGAATTACATTGACAAGTACTTCGCCCACCATTTTGGATTATGAGACAAAACTTCAAAACAAATATGCCTCTTGGGAACAGGAACTTACACAAAGAGAGGCTGCTTTGACACAGAGAGAGGCACAGTTAAATCAATAGATTTTCACATTTTTTTAACAATTACGTGGTACATTGGATGCATAGGAGGATACAGCAGTGAATCAAATCAAAGTTTTAATTGTGGATGATGAAGCCAGACTTCGTAAATTGGTAAAGGACTTTTTGGTACGTGAAAACTATGACGTATTGGAAGCCGGTGATGGACAGGAAGGGTTGGATATGTTTATGGATCATCCTGATATTGCCCTTGTGTTATTGGATGTTATGATGCCGAGATTAAACGGTTTTGATGTATTAAAAGCGATTCGCCAAACATCGGATGTGCCTGTGATTATGCTTACAGCAAAAGGTGAAGAAGAAGACGAGTTGACTGGTTTTTCTCTTGGTGTGGACGAATATATTTCCAAGCCTTTTTCTCCAAAGGTTTTGGTGGCAAGAGTAAATGCGGTACTTCGCCGTGCCGGAGAGTCTATGGATGAGCAAAAATTATTGTCCATTGGCGGCATTGAAATGTCAATCGATGCTCATGAAGTTATGGTTGATGGCAAACGTCTAGATCTTTCCGTAAAAGAATTTGAACTTTTGGAATACTTTATCCGAAATAAAGGTATCGCCTTGTCCAGAGAAAAAATTCTAAACAGTGTTTGGGATTATGATTATTTTGGAGATGCCAGAACCATCGATACCCATGTGAAAAAGCTTCGCAGCAAAATGGGTGATAAAGGTGAATATATAAAAACTATTTGGGGAATGGGTTATAAATTTGAAGTGGAAGAATAAAAAGAAAAAAAGCATCCGAAATCAGCTATCGATTTCTATTATTTTGGTGGTAGTAGGAATCTTATTTATGATCTTTCTTTTAAATACTACCTTACTTGGACAGATCTATCTCTATTCCAAACAAAAAGCCATGGTTTCTACCTTCCAGGCATTAAATCAGGCTGCAGAAAATGATGAGTTGTATACGGATGATTATTATCTGACCTTTGAGGCAATGATATCCAAGGAGAATCTTTCTACCATTGTGATGTCTTCTGATGGAACAGTTTGCCTTGCCAGTCAAAATGATTACGATTTGATCAAGAGTCAGATGTATATGATTCTGTTCGGTGGATCCGGGAAAAGTCCCTGGTTAAATATTGAGGAAGAGGATTGCACCATAGAAAGGTTGACCGATGATCGAAACAATCAGGAATATCTTATCCTTTGGGGGATCCTAAAAGACGGAAATATCGTTATGATGCGTACAACAGTGGCCAGCTTACATGAAAGTGCAAAAGTAACCAACCGGTTTTTGATTTATGTGGGAGTATTTGGCATCTTGGTTTCTGTTGTGGTGGCTAGAATTCTTTCCGGTTACTTAACCAAACCCCTTCATGAATTGACCGAGATTTCTGAAAAAATGACACAATTGGATTTCAATGCCAAGTATGTGCCAAAAAATACCGCAAATGAAGTGGATCGTTTGGGTATTCATATGAACAAACTTTCCGAATCATTGGAAGAGGCCATCGGTGATTTGAAAAAGGCAAATTTGGAACTACAACATGATTTGGAAATTAAGGACAAAACTGAAGAAATGCGAAAAGAGTTTTTGTCCAATGTTTCCCATGAATTAAAGACTCCAATCGCCGTGATTCAAGGTTATGCCGAAGGTCTTGCGGAAGGTGTGATTGAGGACAAAGAAAGCCAGAAATACTACTGTGAAGTGATTGTGGATGAAGCCAAACGTATGAATACTATGGTGAAACAGCTTTTGGCCTTAAACCAGATCGAATACGGTCATGACAACGTAAACATGGAACATATTATGTTGAAAGCCATGGTAGAGGGAATCGTTGCTTCCAACAAAATCCTTGCAGATCAAAGTGAGGTTTCTATTGTTGTAGAGGACTTTGATGAAGTACAGGTTTGGGCGGACGAATTCTTCGCGGAACAGGTGCTTTCCAATTACATCACCAATGCCATTCACTATGCGAAATATGACAAGCAGGTGCGCATAAAAGTAATAGAAAAAGAAAAAGATGTGCGAATCTGCGTATTTAATACCGGGGATCCCATCCCCGAAGATAGTATCCAGCGAATCTGGGAAAAATTCTACAAGGTAGATAAGGCCAGAACCAGAGCTTATGGCGGCAGTGGAATCGGATTATCCGTTGTAAAAGCCGTTATGGATTCCTTCCATAAGGAATGCGGTGTTACGAATTACGAAAACGGTGTGGAATTTTGGTTTGAATTGGATAAATAAAGGGAAAAATATGAATGAATTGTGCTAAATTTGTTGAATATTTAGTTTAAGAATGATAAAGTTATAGTAATATGTAACAGAAAAAGGCGGGAGATTAATTTTGAAAAAGAAAAAATTAATTTTTTATGTCCTATGTTTGACAATTACATTTCTTTGCACCGGATGTGCTAAAGTTTATGAGTTGTCTGAAGAAGAGGAAAATACAATCGCTGTTTATTGTGCGAAAACTGTTTCCAAGTTTAATTCCACAAAGCAACAGGGATATGTAAATCTAATAGAAGATACGGATAGCAGTGACACTACTTCGGAGGAGACTCCTGTGGAAGAGGTTACAGAAGACCCTTCAGCTACAGAAGAAACTCCTGTTGAAGAAACTACCGAGCCTGTATCCGAAGAAACCGATGGCACAGATCCTACTGTGACAGAAGAGGCAGAGCCTACGAATTCCGCTAGTCTTACTGACGCATTTGGGATTGTCGGCTTAAACTTCGCATTTAAAAACAGTGTAGAAATGTCATATTACTCTATGGGTGGATATTATGATATCACCCCTCAAAGCGGAAATGACTTTTTGGTAATAACATTCGATGTAACAAATACCACGGATAGCGATATTGTTGTTGATATACCGTCTACCGGCATCAAATTTAAAGCATCTGCAGGAGGTGCATCCAATACAGCGGATAACACCATCCTTTTAAATGATTTAAGCGTGTTTAGTGGCACAGTTGAAGCAGGAACTACTGAGGAGTTGGTCCTTTTGTTTCAATTTAAACCGGAGAACTTAAGTGATTTAAGTTCACTTAAATTGCAGATGATGCAGGGGGATACCACGACAAATATTGAATTCTGATATTAGATTCAGGTATTTCATACATTAGAACTGGGAGGAGAAAAGAATGGATACTAATATTTTATTGGAATCTGGAACAAATGAGCTAGAAATTTTGGAATTTAAGGTGGCTGATAATTACTATGGGATCAACGTAGCAAAAATTCGTGAGATTCTTACCTATCAGCATGTAACACCGGTTCCTAATGCGCATCCTTTCGTAGAAGGAATCTTTATGCCGAGAGATACGATGATTTCTGTTATTAATCTTCGTAAATGTTTAGGCTATGAAGATGATCCTAATATCGTAGGTCTTTTCTTTATCACAAATTTCAACAATTTGAATACCGCTTTCCATGTGGATGAAGTTTTAGGCATCCACAGAGTCTCATGGGAAGCAATCAACACTCCGGACGGAACCATTCAGTCAGATGACAATGGTGTATCTACCGGTGTATTGAAGTTGGAGGATAGATTGGTTGTTATTTTGGATTTCGAAAAAATCGTTTCCAACATCAATCCTGAAACAGGACTTAAGGTTTCTGATTTGGATGGATATGAAACAAGAGATCGTTCAAAATCACCGATTCTTTTGGCAGAAGACTCCGCACTTCTTTCTAAGTTGATTCAGGAATGCTTGCGTAAAGCAGGTTATACCAATCTCATTGTAAACGAAAACGGACAGGCTGCTTGGGAAAAACTTGTAGAATTCAACTCTGAAGGTACTGTATTGGATAATGTTCATTGTATTATTACCGATATTGAGATGCCTCAGATGGATGGACATCGCCTTACAAAACTCGTAAAAGATCATGATGTTATGAAGAATATTCCGGTAATTATCTTCTCATCTTTGATTAATGACGAAATCAGACGTAAAGGTGAATCCGTTGGTGCGGATGCTCAGCTTACCAAACCTGAAATCGGAAAGCTTGTTGCGGCAGTAGATGAGTTAGTTGATAAGTACGAACATGCCAGAAAATAATTATTAAATTGTCTATTTAAGGGATGTGGGATATTCACATCCCTTGTTTTTTGAATAATTCTTTTTATTTGGAGGTAAATCCGTGGCGAATTCAGAGGATTACTTGGATGGATTATTAAATTCCATCACCCATGCGAAAACAGAAAATGAATCAGCGCTACGTTCGGAACAAAGAGCGAGAGAAGAAAGAAACCGTCGTCGTACCAGATTGAATCCGGATGATGATTTTTGGTCAGCCAACGGTTTGGATGAATATGAACCTCAGACTTCATCCCGTAAAAATCTTCATCATTTTTTATCTGAGTCGGATTATTTAAAAGAATTTGAAGAAGATTTGGATATGATGGATGACGAAGAGGCAAGCCGTTATTTGCAGGAGTTTGAAGAGGAACTTTCTCAGGAGGATGCAGAATTCGCAGCTGAAATTGCGGACAGTCCTACAGAAAACTTTTTGGATAGCGTAAACGAAAAAGTATCCAAGGCAAAAGAATCTGCGGTAGATGATTTGGAGAATTTTTCTTTTGATTCCCCGGAAGAAGAGAAAGAAGAATTACCGGAAGAGGAGGTAGAAGAACCGGACGAAGAAGTTTCTGAAGAACCTTCTTTGGAAGAAATACCTTTTAATGAAGTTCCCTTGGAAGAAGCACCGATAGAAGAAACAGAGTCATCCGGCGATGAAGATATCTTATCCAATGTTGCAGACATTTTGTCAGGGGAAGAAGATTTGGATTTGTCTGTTGAAACTCCTGAAGACGCAGAAGCAACCGAATCTGTTGTAACCGAAGATACACCGGAAGAAGCTACTGATGAAATCGGCGAGATTCCCGTGGAAGAAATGGAATCTATGGAAGCAATCCCTGAAGGTGAAGGAATCGAAGAAATTCCTATTGAAAGTGCGGATGACTTTTTGCAGCCGGAGTTCTCTGAAGATGCTTTGGACCAGGAAGGCGGAGAAATTACCGAAGCTACGGTGCAGGAAGTACCTTTGATGGATGAAAGCGGAGAAGATGTAGATCTTATGGATGTATTAGGTTCTGATGGGGACTTAATGGACATTGGAGATTTGCTTTCTGCCGATGAAAATATGGAAGAATTGGATGAGGCCAGAGATGCTTTTGAAAATTCTGCTGAGCAATTGGCAGAAGAGGGTGTCCAGTTAGAAACCGAGGGAGAAGAGGAAAAACCTTCCGGCGGTATTTTAGGAAAGATTTTGGGCATTTTTGGAGGGCTGTTTAAAAAAGGTGGAGATGAGGAAGATGGCACCGTTGAAATCGGTGAAGATGCTCCTACCATGGAAGAATTGGCTGCAGAGGATGCAGATATTTTAGCTGACTTTAACGACGATCAAACTCCTGTAGAGGAAGAAGATCCAAAGGCGAAAAAGAAACGGGAAAAAGAAGAAAAGAAGAAACAAAAACAAAAGGAAAAAGAAGAAAAGAAAAAACAAAAAGAGGCGGAAAAAGCAGCAAAACCTCCTAAGGAGAAAAAAGTTCGCCCGCCGAAGGAACCGGATAATTCACCGGTAATTCCTATCAAAGGAATCATTCCTTTTGTGATTCTTGGAATTTCTGTTTTGGCTTTGATTTTAATCAGTGGCAATACGATTTACAATCATCGTGCAATTAAAGAAGCGAAGTCTTTGTATGAAAACGGAAACTATGCTTCTTGCTACACAAAGCTCTATGGCTTGGGTGACAAATTGGAGGAAGAAGATGCAGACCTTCTTGAAAAATCCAGAATTCTAGCCAAGTTGGAGTTAAACTTAAAAGAGTACAACATGGCGATGGAACAGGAAAACTACGGAGAAGCACTGGATGCTTTGGTACTGGGGACCTATTCTTATGTCCGAAACAAAGATGCTGCTGAAAGATTAAATATTACGGATAGCTTTAATGCATTGGGAAGTCAGATTGAAACCAATCTTTCCCATGAATTTGGATTAAGCGAAGATGATGCCGTTGCCATGGTTCGTTTGGCTACCCGTAAGGAATATACAAAAAGAATTCATGAGGTTTTAAAATCTGTGAATTTGGAATAAGGAAAAGAAAAATGATTGCGATACTTGACTATGATGCCGGAAACATGAAAAGCGTGGAAAAAGCTTTTTTGAAGCTGGGTGCAAATCCTGTTGTGACCAGAGATTATGCAAAAATCAAAAAAGCAGACCATGTGGTGTTGCCGGGAGTGGGCTCTTTTGGAGATGCCATGGATCACCTGAAAAAATACGAATTGGATAAGGTGATTTATGAATTGGTAGAAAAGAACGTCCCATTTTTAGGAATTTGTCTGGGCCTTCAGTTATTGTTTGAGTCCAGTGATGAATCTCCCCAGGTGGAAGGCCTGGGGATTTTAAAGGGTACCATTAATCGTATTCCCAAAGCGGATGGATTAAAGATTCCTCATATTGGTTGGAATGATTTAACCCTTCAAAACGATGGAAGATTATTTCAAAATCTTCCTGCAAATCCCTATGTTTATTTTGTCCACAGTTTTTATTTGAAAGCGAAGGATGAAAACATTGTAAAAGCAACTACAGATTATGGTGTAAAGATCCATGCTTCAGTGGAAGAAGGTAATGTGTTTGCATGTCAGTTCCACCCGGAAAAAAGTTCCGATGTGGGTCTTGCAATTTTAAAGAATTTCATGGAAGTGTAGGAGATTACAATGTTTACGAAACGAATTATTCCCTGTCTGGATGTAAAAGACGGACGAGTGGTAAAAGGTATAAATTTTGTGGATTTAAAAGATGCGGGAGATCCCGTTGAAGTGGCTGCGGCTTATGACAAAGCAGGCGCGGATGAAGTGGTGTTTTTGGATATCACCGCCTCTTCCGATGAAAGAAATACGGTTGTGGATATGGTTCGTGCCGTTGCAGAAAAGGTATTTATTCCCTTTACTGTAGGTGGTGGTATACGAAGTGTGGAAGATTTTCGCATATTACTTCGGGAAGGTGCTGATAAGATTTCCATTAATTCCTCTGCCATTGACCAGCCAAAGCTGATATCCGATGCGGCTGACAAGTTTGGAAGCCAGTGTGTGGTTGTGGCCATTGATGCAAAACGTCGCAAGGACAACAGTGGCTGGAATATTTACAAACACGGTGGTCGTATTGATGTTGGTATGGATGCCGTAGAATGGGCAAAGACAGTGGAAAAGCGGGGAGCGGGAGAAATCCTTCTTACCAGTATGGATTGTGACGGTACCAAAGCCGGCTATGATATTGCACTTACCAAAGCAATTTCAGAGGCTGTAGATATTCCTGTAATTGCATCTGGAGGGGCAGGAGAAATGTCCCACTTTTATGATGCCTTAACCACCGGTGGCGCTGATGCCGCCTTGGCTGCATCTTTGTTTCATTACAAAGAATTAGAAATTATGGAGTTAAAGAAATACCTGAAAGAAAAAGGTGTTTCCGTTCGGTTATAATGAGTCAAATTGATAACGATTGGTTGGAACCCTTAAAAGGTGAGTTTTCCAAACCATATTACAAAAGCTTATACGATACGTTACTTAAAGAATATAAGGAACATCAGATTTTTCCACCGGCAGATGATATTTTCAATGCATTTCATTACACTCCTTTAGATAAAGTAAAGGTTGTAATTATTGGCCAGGATCCTTATCATGATGATGGTCAGGCTCATGGACTTTGTTTTTCCGTAAAGCCGGGCGTGGATGTACCACCTTCTTTAAAAAACATTTATAAAGAACTACAGGATGATGTGGGATTTGAAATTCCCAATCACGGTTGCCTTACCAAATGGGCTAAAGAAGGTGTGCTGTTATTGAACAATGTTTTAACAGTACGGGCTCATCAGGCCGGAAGTCATTTTGGTATTGGTTGGGAAGCCTTTACAGATGCGGTGATTGATGTGTTGAATCAGCAAAATCGTCCCATTGTCTTTTTACTTTGGGGGAAACCGGCGCAAAACAAGGCCGCAAGCCTCAATAATCCAAATCATTTGGTGTTAAAAGCTCCCCATCCTTCACCTTTGTCCGCTTATCGTGGATTCTTTGGATGTAAGCATTTCAGTAAATGTAACGAGTTTTTGGTTTCCAAAGGATTAACGCCCATTGATTGGCAGATAGAACCCATAGAAAACAAGTGAGTTTAGAATTATGACAAACCCGAATCAACAGAAATTGAATGATACTTCAAAAGGAAAGTTACGAAATGTACTTTCCTTTTTTGTGGTTGGAGCATTGCTTTTTGCATTGGTGCAAAGTTTATTGACTCCAGTATGGAATTATCCAAATTCGGAAGACAATCTTTCCTATTCCTATGATGGCTTTTTTTCTTCAGAAAAAAATATCTATGATGTTTTGTTTATAGGAACCAGCCATGTCCTTTATGGAATCTCTCCTATGGAGATTTATAAGAATAATCAGCTTGTTACCTATAATTTGGGAACCTCCGGACAACCTATGGATGCTACATTGGCCACTTTGGAGGAGGCTTTTGAAAGCCAAAGTCCAAAAGTAGTGGTACTGGATGCCTCTTCTTTATTTATAGATGAAGAACATGAGCTGGATTCCATGTGGAGATTCGTTATGGATTCCATGCCCTTTGGTATGGCAAAAATAAAATATGCCCATACCTACGCCATGTTTTTTGCTGAACATGAAGAGGGCTTTGATTTAAATGAATATACCCAAAGATTTGCCTCGGTATTTCTTCCAATCATTGAATTTCATGATCGTTATGATGAATTAAATTCCAACGATATTTGGGATAATCCCGGATTAAAAGAGTATTATATGGCAGGATATTTTCTTCAATCTTTCCATGAAAGCTCCGGTGTGACTTTGGATGAAATGAATAAAAATCCCGTAAAAAATGAAGCCTATGCCAAAGTATATGATCACAATGTGGAGGTATTAAAAGAAATTAAACGCCTTTGCGAAGAACATAATGCACAGCTGCTTTTAACAAAGATTCCCTCCATTCACACTGTAAAGTGGTATACGGGAGCCTGGACCTTGCAGCGTTATCAGGCAGCAAAAAAAGTAGCCATGGAATGTGATATTACTTATTTTGATCTATTGTATGATGGCCGGATGGAGATTGATGTGGAACATGATTTTACCGATGGAGGCGCCCATTTGAATTATTTAGGGGCGAAAAAGGTATCCAAGTATTTGGGAGACTATCTTTTTTCTCATTATGAGTTAAACAAAAAGACCTGTGAGAGTTTTGACAACCACATGGAAGGCTATGATACTTTAACTCAATTGGCAACCTTACAGTTGACCTTTGATCGGGATGACTATGAGTCAAAGTTACAGCAGTTTGAAACATTTGAGTTGAAAGAGACCCAAAAAGGATTTGTGGTGGAAGATTCTGCGACAGGTCAAATGGTGGATAAGGTAACGATTCAAAAAGATGGTACCTTAAAACATAAGGACGGGTTATTCCTTTTGGAAGATTACTGGCTGGCATATGCAAAGGAGAAGCAAAAATGACATTTGTAACAATTACATTTTTTCTGTTTTTGGCAGTAGCCTTTCTTTGCTATTTTGTTATGCCAAAGCAACATCGTTGGCTGGTTTTACTGGCCTTTAGTATCGCTTTTTACCTTTTCGCCGGCTGGGAAAAGTTTCTATTTGTATTGGCTTCAGCCTTGATTGCCTATTTGGTAGGAAGAAAAGGGACAAAGAGCAGTTTGGTTTTCGGTATTGTTTCCATTGTTTTACTGTTGTTTTATGCAAAAGCAGGAAACTCCATATTGGCGGCTTTTCAGATGAAGGAATCCATTATTGTTCCTTTGGGAATTTCCTATTACAGTTTTTCTATCATCGGATATATGCTAGATGTTTACTACAAAAAAATAGAATGTGAGAAGAATTTTTTTGCGTTTCTTCTTTATATGATTTATTTTCCTCAGATTTTGGAAGGACCGATTCCACGTTATAAAAAACTGGCCCCCCAGTTAATGGAAGGTCATGAGTTTTCCTATGAGAGATTTTGCTTCGGAGCGCAAAGAGCGCTTTGGGGTTATTTTAAAAAGTTGGTGATTGCCGATCGCATAGCTCTTTATACAGGGGAAGTATTTTCCAATTATAAAGATTATTCAGGTATTTACTTTTTCGTTGCGGTGTTGCTTTCTTCCCTTCAGTTGTATACGGATTTTTCCGGTTGTATGGATATCGCTTTGGGCGTTTCCCAATGCTTTGGAATTACTTTGGATGAAAACTTCCGCCGACCGTTTTTCTCTAAAAATGCTGCGGAGTTTTGGCGTAGATGGCATATTACTTTGGGAACCTGGTTTAAAGACTACGTCTACATGCATTTGGCGATTCATCCCAAATTGTTAAAACTTTCAAAACTGGCAAAGGACAAAGTTGGCAAACGCTTTGGAAAGAGTTTGATTACCATTATTCCTTTGGCGGTGGTTTGGCTTTTAACCGGTCTTTGGCACGGAACGGGAGCGGATTATATTTTATGGGGATGTTATTGGGGCATCATCATTATTCTTTCTACTGTATTTGCAAAGGAATGGAAACAGGTAAACCAATTCTTAAAAATTGACGGAAATAGCAAAGGATTTTCACGATTCCAAATGATTCGAACCTTTTTTGTCTTTTCCGGGGCGAGACTTTTGACTGCACCGGGAGATTTAAAAGTATCTGCCTACATGTTTCGACATATGTTTTCTCTTTGGTCCTTCCGGGAGTTTTTTACAAAGGGAGCGTTGGTAGGCATCCTTAGTGTATGGGATGTAGTAATTGTAATTATAGGAACCCTTATCCTTTGGAAGGTAGATCTTTTGCAGGAACAAGGGGTAGAAATTCGTAAAAAAATTGGCCAATACCCAATTCCGTTACGTTGGGTATTTTATTATGGACTGTTTTTTGCTACACTTGTATTCGGCATATACGGACCGGGGTATCAAGCCTCTGATTTTGTATATATTCAATTTTAAGAAGAAAGGTTATGGATATGGAAGAGGAAATTTTAGAATTGCTGTCTGCGGAATTCCCGGAAGTAGATTTTACAGCTTCCGATGAATTAGTGGATGACGGATTGTTGGATTCTTTGACAATTACAGGAATCATTGCCACACTTTCCATGGAATACGATATTGAAATTCCCTATGAAGAAATTATTGAAGAGAATTTCAATTCCATTGCCGGATTGGCGAGTATGGTAGAGAGATTACAAGAAAATTAATATTAGGGTGGAGCATGGATTATTTAGTAAGAAAGATTTATGAAATAGCCGGCGAAACTCCTGAGAAAGAAGCGGTTATTTTCAAAAAAGAAACACTGTCTTATAAAGATCTTTGTTTCAAAATGGAAGCAGTCGCTTCTTTTTTGGATGAACAAAACATAAAAAAAGGCAGTGCCGTATGTTTTAGCGCCGTTTCCAAGCCAGAGATGGTGTACACCTATCTGGGAATTTTACGATATGGATGTGTGGCAGTTTTTCTTGATAAAAACGCAACCCCTCAGTCCGTATCTCACATCTATAATAAAACAAAGGCGTCCATACTGATCAGTGATAAAAACTATGGGGAATATGAATCGGATATGCATCATATTCCTTACAAAAACTCCTTTGATGCCTTTGAAAAAGATGAGCTTCAAATGGGATATGAACTTCCAAAAGAAGATGAACTTTGTGAAATGTTGTTTACTACGGGAACCACAGCGGAGCCAAAAGGTGTCATGCATACTTACGCATCTATTTTTGCAATTTTGCAAAACACCATTTTGGGAGTGGGAGTGAAAGAGGATGAGCGAGTGTTAATTCCCCTTCCTTTAAATCATTCCTTTGCCCTTCGTGTGCTTCGTGCAGTTTTGTATCAGGGTGCAACGCTGGTTTTGCAAAACGGATTTACCTTTGCAAAAAATTCGGAAGAAAATATTTTAAATCATCATTGTACGGCAATGGCTTGCGTCCCCGCCTCTTATGAGGTGATGAAAAGTCAGATGAAAGATGAGTTTCCCAAGGTGATGTCCCATCTTCGCTATATTGAATTTGGAGCAGGTTCTTTAAATATCAAACAGCGAAAAGAAATTACAGCCCTCTTGCCTCAGGTGGAAATTTTTAATACCTGGGGAAGCTCTGAAACCGGTGGAGTAATCTTTGGACGGGTTTCTAGGATGGTCACAGATGAGAAAAAAATCGGTGCATTGGGAATGGTTTCAGAAAAAGCTGAAATTCGGGTAAAAAATGACCGCATGTGTTTATCCGGTCCCATGTTAATGGAAGGATACTTCGAAAACGAAGCGTTGACGAAAGAAACCATTTTTTATGAAGATGGTAAAAAATGGTTGATGACAGGAGATAGCGTTATCGTGGAAGATGATGGTACTGTCTTTATGTTGGGACGTGCCGATGACATTTTAAATGTAGGTGGGGAAAAGGTTTCTCCAGTGGAAATCGCTGAAGTGGCGACGATGTATGAAGGAATAAAAGAATGTACCGCAGTGGGAGAAGAGGATGAGATTTTAGGTCAGCATCCTGTACTCTTTGTTGTCCCTGGGGATTCCTATAAGGAAGAGGAACTGGTGAAGTTTTTATCCCAAAAACTGGAGCGTTATAAGCTTCCGGCCAGATATATTCGTCTTTCCCAGTTGCCCAGAAATGCCATGTCAAAAATTGACAAGAAAAAACTGGTGACGCTACTGGATCAAAAAGAAGAAATTCCTGAATCCCAGGGTGATCTTTCTTTGATTCTAAACAGAAGAAGTATCCGTCACTTTAAAAATCAAAGTGTGGAAAAGGAAAAGCTGGAAAAGATTTTACAGGCTGCAATTCAGGCGCCAACAGGCAGAAATATGCAGTCTTGGCAGTTTTTTGTGTTATCAAAACAAGAAGATATCCAAGGGTTAAAAGAAGCCACCACTGTTGCGGCCAAGGAAGCAAAGGTGAAAATGTATGGCTTTGATAATCCGTCTGCCATGATTTTGGTCACCAATGATATTCGAAATAAAACAGGGTGTCAGGATGCCAGCTGCAGTGCCCAAAATATTTTGCTAGCGGCAAATGCTTTGGGCCTGGGAAGTTGTTGGTTAAATCCCTTGCTCACCCTTCGGGATACACAGCCGGTGAGTGAACTTTTGGATTCCTACGGCGTTCCGAAAAATCATGTGGTTTATGCAGCCATTGCTTTGGGATATCCCGATGAAGAAGGAAAAATAATTCAAAGAAACCCTTCGGTAATTCATTTTATTTAGATAAATTTAGGATAGTATAAAAGTCAAAAATCACTTATAATAAATTGGCTTATGCAAGAAAAAGATTAGGAGGCATTGTATGAAAATTCAATCATTGAAAGAAGAATTAAGCTCAAACACTTATCCCGGAAGAGGTATTGTAATCGGCCGTTCCGAAGACGGAACAAAGGCAGTAAGCGCTTACTTTATTATGGGTAGAAGTGAAAATTCCAGAAACCGTGTGTTTAAAGAAGAGGGCGAAGGTATTCGTACCGAAGCATTTGATCCTTCCAAACTAGAGGATCCCAGTCTTATTATTTATGCGCCGGTTCGCGTGCTTGGAAATGATACCATTGTTACCAACGGTGATCAGACCGATACCATTTACGATGGAATGAAAGCTGGAAAGACCTTTGAACAGTCTCTTCGTATTCGTAGATTTGAGCCTGACGGCCCCAACTTTACACCTCGTATTTCCGGTTTGATGCATGTGGAAAACGGTGAGTACGACTATACAATGTCTATTTTAAAATCCGATGACGGAAGAGAAGAAGGAGACAATCGTTTTACCTTCTCTTATGAAAATCCCGCTAAGGGAGTAGGACGTTTTATCCATACTTATATTTCTGATGGAAATCCCCTTCCTTCTTTTGAAGGAGAACCTACCAAGGTAGATATTTCCGGAGATATTGATGAGTTTACAGAAATGATTTGGTCTAACTTATATGAAGATAACAAGATTTCTTTGTTTGTTCGCTTTATCGATATTGCTACCGGTGAGTATGAGACCAGAATTATCAATAAGCTTCAGTAGGATGCAGAGTTATATTTAGGAGGAAAAGATGAAAGAATTAGAACTGAAATACGGATGTAACCCCAATCAGAAACCCAGCCGTATCTATATGGAGGAAGGAGAACTTCCCATTACCGTATTAAACGGAAAGCCCGGCTACATTAATTTTTTGGATGCCTTCAACGGTTGGCAGTTGGTAAAGGAATTAAAGAAGGCTACAGGACTTCCTGCAGCTACATCCTTTAAGCATGTATCACCTGCAGGTGCTGCAGTTGGTCAGCCTTTGTCTGATGTAGAAAAGAAAATTTACTGGGTGGATGATATGGATATTGAGTTTTCACCTTTGGCAAATGCCTATGCCAGAGCTCGTGGAGCTGACCGTATGTCATCTTTTGGAGATTTTATTTCATTGTCTGATGTATGTGATGTGCCTACTGCAAAGATTATTGCAAGAGAAGTATCTGACGGTGTAATCGCTCCCGGATATGAGCCGGAAGCATTGGAGATTTTAAAATCCAAGAAAAAAGGAAATTACAACGTTATTCAGATTGATGAAAATTACGAACCCAAAGCTTTGGAAAGAAAAGAAGTTTTTGGTATTACCTTCGAGCAGGGAAGAAATGAACTTGTGATTGATGATGATTTCTTCTCAAATATCGTAACTGAGAATAAAGAGCTTCCCAAGCAGGCAAAGATTGATTTGGCTATTTCCATGATTACATTGAAATATACACAGTCAAACTCTGTATGCTATGTAAAAGATGGTCAGGCTATCGGAATCGGTGCAGGACAGCAGTCTAGAATTCACTGTACCCGTCTGGCAGGTCAGAAAGCAGATAACTGGTGGCTTCGTCAGTGCCCTAAGGTATTGAACCTTCCTTTCAAAGAGGATATTCGTCGTGCAGACAGAGATAACTCCATTGATTTGTACATTGGTGATGAATACGAAGATTTATTGGCGGAAGGAACATGGCAGAACTTCTTTACGGAAAAGCCTTCTGTGTTTACAAAAGAAGAGAAGCGCGCATGGTTGGATCAGCTTACAGATGTAACCGTTGGATCTGATGCCTTCTTCCCCTTCGGTGACAATATTGAACGTGCTCATAAATCCGGTGTGAAGTATGTTGCCCAGCCCGGTGGTTCTATTCGTGATGATCATGTTATTGAAACTTGCAATAAGTATGGTATGGTAATGGCCTTTACCGGAATCAGATTGTTCCATCATTAATATCGGACATTAATGCCACAAATTCTGCATCCTCGTGAGGAATAAACTTTCTTGTGAATTCCGTGGGATAGGTTTTTCTGGTTTTGTAGGTTAAAAGGATGCGGTAATCATCGGCTGCATCCAAATCACGTTTTAATATGATTTTTTTATCCTGATTAAGAACTTCTTTGGCTTCCATAGGGGAAGTGAAAAGAGGTACTTGGTCAGGATTGTTTTTTATGGTGTTTAGTAATCCTGCACCTCGTTTGGTGAAACCTAAAATATGGAGATAGGGTGCAAAATTGCATTT
>JAILJP010000090.1 GCA_024694625.1 Lachnospiraceae bacterium
TTCTGCCGCAAGATGTGTGCCTGACAAAGACTTGAGTAAATTAAATATGTGCTTTCTCAGAACTCAAGGTGAGCCGAGCGCTTTAAAGTGAGCTTAGTAAAAAAGAAGCATGTTTTTTACAGATGTCGGTACGAGGTGCCACGGACGGCACCGAGAACACATAACCGAAATGGACTGAGATTGTGTGTGGTACCGACATCTAAAAACATGCTTCGTCTTTTTTCTTAGCAAGCGGTGACTTAAGCCGGCTCACCTTGAGTTTTGAAAAGCGCCAAATAGAAATAACAAGTCTTTGTCCTTGGCACACACTTGCTTCGAAGTGTAAATTGTTGTCCGGACACAAAAAGGATGCTCGTATTTAGCATCAAGAGATTCTAACATCCTTGCAAAATGGCAGCAAGCGGGTGGGACAGCCCCAAAGGGGGATCATTTCATAGATTGTGAGTGGAAACAAAACCCCCAGCTCGGGGGTTTTTTATTGGGGAAGTTATGGTAGAATGGGATTCAGGATTTTGGGGTTTTATGGAATAAGGAGGAAGAGTATGATTTCTACAACAACACCTTCAATTGAAGGACATGACATTATTGCCTACAAAGGTATTGTATTTGGGGAAGTGGTTGCCGGTGTAAATGTAATCAAGGATATGGTTGCAGGACTTTCCAATTTCTTTGGAGGACGCTCCGGCACATACGAAGAAGAACTGATCCAAGCCAGACAAAATGCAATTCGCGAAATGGAAGAGCGTGCGGCTCAGATGGGCGCAAATGCAGTTGTAGGCGTGGATATTGATTATGAGGTTTTAGGAGCTGACAACGGAATGCTGATGGTTACTGCCAGCGGTACTGCCGTAGTGATTCAATAATTTTATGAAAGACTATTCCACAGAAGAAAAAGAAAAATACATATTGATTGCCGTTTCAGACGGCGACACAGGTAAGACAAACGCATCCTTAGATGAGTTGGACCGGCTTTTGGATACTGCCGGTGGTGAAGGTGTTTATCGTGTAATTCAAACCCTTCCTCATCCTAATTCCGCTACCTATGTGGGAACGGGAAAAGCAGAAGAACTTCGCTCTTTGGTAGAGGCGTATGAGGCAGATGCCATTATTTCCGATGATGAACTTTCACCGGCGCAGTTGCGAAATTTATCTGATTTAACAGAGTGTAAAGTGATTGACCGAACCATGTTGATTTTGGATATCTTCGCAGCCCATGCCAAGACAAAAGAGGGAAAGATTCAGGTAGAGATGGCGCAGCTTTCTTATCGTTCCTCTCATTTGACCGGTATGGGAAAGGCACTTTCCAGACTGGGTGGTGGAATTGGAACCCGTGGTCCCGGTGAAACAAAGCTGGAAACAGACCGAAGAACCATTCAAAAAAGAATGAGCCGACTTCGTAAAGAGATTTCCTCTATTAAGCAGGTGCGGGAGACCAATCGAAAGCAGCGTCAAAACAATCAGGTTCCGGTGGTGTCCATTATCGGATATACCAACGCAGGAAAATCTACTTTGCTGAACCGTTTGACAAAGGCGGATGTATTGGCGGAGGACAAGTTGTTTGCTACTTTAGACCCTACGACCAGAAGATGCGTACTTCCTGACGGAAAGCGTATTTTATTCACCGATACGGTTGGATTTATTTCTAAATTGCCCCATCAGTTGATTGATGCCTTTCGCAGTACTTTGGAAGAGGCAAAGTATGCAGATATTTTGTTGCATGTGGTGGATGCCTCCGATATTGATATGGAAGAGCATATGCAGGTGGTATATGAAACCTTATCCGTTCTTGGAATCAGTGGAAAGCCGATTATTACCGTATTTAATAAATCGGATTTAATCCTGCCGGAAGAAAAATTTTTGGATCAGAGGGCAACAAAATCCATTAAGATTTCTGCAAAAGAAAAAGAGAATATGAACGCCTTGTACGAGGCTTTGGAGGAGTTTTTGTAAACTCCTCTTTTTTTTGCAAATAAGGTCCTATTTTTTCTGGACTCGCGACCTTGTTTTTCCTATGTATAATTTTATATGATGAACAATGTGAGAGTTCTATTTTAATGAAATAGGATGAAATCGTTATATAAAGGAGGAAAAATTATGGCAGTGAATCGATTTGTGTTAAACGGAATTTCTTACCATGGACATGGTGCCATCCAGGAAATTCCCGGAATCGTAAAATCAAAAGGATTTAAGAAGGCTTTCGTAGCATCTGATCCGGATTTGGTTAAGTTTGGTGTAACCGCTAAGATTACAGACTTACTTACTGAAAACGGTATTGCTTACGAGCTTTACTCAGAAATCAAACCCAACCCTACCATCGAAAACGTTCAGCATGGTGTAGAGGCTTACAAAAACAGCGGTGCTGACTTTATGATTACCATTGGTGGTGGTTCTTCTATGGATACCGGTAAGGGAATCGGTATTATCGTAAACAACCCTGAATTTGCAGATGTTCGTTCTTTGGAAGGTGTTGCTCCTACAAAGAACCGTACCGTATTTACCATCGCAGTTCCTACAACAGGTGGTACCGGTGCAGAATCTACCATTAACTACGTTATTACCGACGTAGAAAAGAAGAGAAAGTTCGTTTGTGTGGACCCTAATGATATTCCTGATGTAGCAGTAGTAGATTCTGATATGATGTCTTCTATGCCCAAGGGATTAACAGCTTCTACCGGTATGGATGCTCTTACTCATGCAATCGAAGGCTATACCACAGCAGCTGCTTGGGAACTTTCCGACACCTTAAACCTTGAAGCAATCAAGTTAATCGGTGCAAACCTTCGCAAGGCTGTTGAAAATGATCCTGACGGACGTGAAGGAATGGCTTTGGCTCAGTACGTTACCGCTATGGCTTACTCAAATGTAGGTCTTGGTATCGCTCATTCCATGGCCCATACCTTAGGTGCAGTTTATGACACTCCTCACGGAGTAGCTTGTGCCATGATGCTTCCCATCGTTATGGAATTCAATGCTGAAAACACAGGCGACAAATTCAAGAACATTGCAGAAGCTTTGGGTGTTGATACTACAGGTATGGATCAGGCTGCATACAGAAAGGCAGCAATCGATGCAGTACGTCAGCTTTCTGTTGATGTAGGTATCCCTACAAAGCTTGAAAAATTAAAAGAAGAAGACTTGGATTTCTTATGCGAATCTGCTGCAGCAGATGCTTGTGCACCTGGAAATCCCAAGGCTGCATCCTTGGAAGATTTCAGAGAAATGTTCAAAAAACTTATGTAAGATTTTCACAAAAAGCATATACGTTTTCAAAAGGGCGACTGTTTTTACTCAGTCGTCCTTTTTTCGCGTATCAATACGAAACGTTTTGTGTTATTATAGACAAAGTGTGAGAAAAACGTTTAGAAATTCTTTTTAATAAACGGAGGAAAAAATGGAAGAAAAAGATTACCGAATTGAGCACGATTCCATGGGAGAGGTCCGTGTCCCAAAAGATAAATTTTGGGGCGCTCAAACCCAGAGAAGCCATGAGAACTTTGAGATTGGTGTGGGAGTGGAAACCATGCCAAAGGAGATTTTGAAAGCCTTTGGTATTCTGAAAAAAGCAGCGGCTTTGGCAAACCATGATTTGCAGCCACAGCGCATGACGGAAGATAAGTGCAGTACCATTGGTCGTGTTTGCGATGAAATGATAAGGGGAAATATGACAGAAGAGTTCCCTTTGGTAGTTTGGCAGACCGGCTCCGGTACTCAGTCCAATATGAACGTAAATGAAGTAGTGGCAAATAAGGGAAATCATCTTTTTGGAGATAAACTTTTGCATCCCAATGATGATGTAAATATGAGTCAGTCCTCCAATGATACCTTTCCTACCGCCTTGCATATTGCATCAGCTTTGATGTTGGAAGAAAAGTTGCTTCCATCAGTTACTACTTTAATAGAAGAATTCAAACGCTTGGAAAAGGAAAATGAGGGAATTGTAAAAACCGGACGTACTCATTTGCAGGACGCGGTTCCCATTGCTTTTTCCCAGGAAATCAGCGG
Source organism: Lachnospiraceae bacterium (assembly GCA_024694625.1). Taxonomy (GTDB): domain Bacteria; phylum Bacillota; class Clostridia; order Lachnospirales; family Lachnospiraceae; genus JAILEN01. The sequence goes on from JAILJP010000090.1 coordinate 4,003, forward strand.
TTGGAGAAGCTCTTTGGAAAGAGATGTTGAGATGATTCAATTGTCTTTAAAGCCTTTAAAAGAATTGGCTTTGGGTGGCACTGCCGTAGGAACGGGATTGAATGCGCCAGGAGGCTTTGATGAAAAGGTGGCATCTTATATTTCAACTATTACCGGTAGTGATTTTACTACCGCAGAAAATAAATTTCATGCCTTAAGCTCCAGAGATGAAGTGGTGTTTGCCCATGGAGCAGTAAAGGCTTTGGCTTGTGACATGATGAAGATTGCCAATGATGTACGTTGGCTTGCTTCCGGTCCCAGATGTGGTTTAGGGGAAATCACCATCCCTGCCAACGAACCGGGAAGTTCGATTATGCCCGGTAAGGTAAATCCCACACAATGTGAAGCTGTGACGATGGTGGCAGTTCAGGTTATGGGAAATGATACCGCCATTGGTGTGGCAGCATCTCAGGGAAATTTTGAATTAAATGTATTCTTACCTGTAATTGCTTACAACTTCACCCAGTCGGTACGTTTGTTGTCGGAGGCAATTTTGTCCTTCCACAAACATTGCATCGTGGGATTAAAGGCAAACAAAGAAAAAATGCATGAAAACCTACATCGTTCTTTGATGTTGGTTACTGCTTTAAATCCTTACATAGGATATGAAAATGCAGCCAAATGTGCCCATAAGGCATTTGAGGAAAATATATCGTTAAAAGAAGCTTGCGTAGAATTGGGATTTCTAACAAGCGAACGCTTTGACGAAGTGTTCCATCCAGAAGAAATGGTTTAAAAAACTTGAGGGGGTTTTAAGAAATGGAATATAAGGAACTGGTAAAAAAGAAGAATCGGATATTTATCATCACGCTGTTTATCTGTATTGTGTTGAGGGCTGTGGCAAATGCCTTTTTTATACCGATTCCCACGATGTTGGCAATGATTGTTGCCGGTTTGGTGCTTACAGCAATTTTGGATGTGATATCAAAGTTTATCCCACCCATACCCATGATGTATTTGATGGTATTGTTGCTGACCACGTTATGTGTCATGTTGATGATTTCATTCCCGTGTACCACCAACTTTTTAATGTTCTTTTTAGCAATTTTTATGGTGGTGCTATATGAGGACATCAAACCCATCGTATTACAGTGTATCTGTTCCGGGGTTGGAATGATTTGGGCTTACATGAATTATCACGAACGCCTGGCAGAGTCTTGGGGCTTGGATGCTTTGGTAATGTGCGTGGTATATGTAATCAGTGCTATGTTGATTTACATTTCTCTTTGTCGTATGACAAGAGCACAGTTTGCTACCTTGCAGGCAACCAGTGAAAAAAGTGAAGCGGAATCCCAAAAGGCAAATGCCTTGGTAGGAGAGATTTCCAAATCTGTAAATGTTTTGGGAAGCACCAGTAGCAAAATCAATGATTCTATCGGAGTTACCAATCAGATTTCTTTGCAAATTGCAGAAGCAACAGAAGATGTTAGCCGTGTTACCACAGAGGAAGTTTCTGATGCCAATGAGATTCGAAGCATGGTAGCGGAAAGCGTTTCTCAGATTGAAGTGGTAGAAAAAACATCTTTAAATATGGAAAGTATTGCGGGAGACGCCAGCAGTATTGTAGACGAAGGAGGGAAAAAAGTTTTAGAGTTATCCAATGAAATGGACTCTTTAAAAAACCGTATGGATGGAGTTAGCCAGGCAGTAGCAGAGTTAAACGATGCCACCAATCAAATCGTCTCCATTTTGGCTACTTTAGATGAAATTACATCCCAGACCAATCTGCTTTCTTTGAACGCATCCATTGAAGCGGCACGTGCCGGTGATGCAGGAAGAGGATTTGCGGTTGTAGCTACGGAAATCCGTACACTTTCAGAGAACTCCGCAAACTTTACAGCAGAGATTCACGATATTATCAATGGGGTAAATGAACAGACACAAAAAGTTCGTCAGGAGATTGAAGCCGGAATGGAAACTGTGGATGTTTGTGCTACCCATGCAGTTACGGTGGATGAATCCTTTAAGGAAGTATCCAACCATACGAAGCAAGTATATGATGAGGCCATGAGCATTGAGTCTCAGGCAAAGACATTGTCAGAGTTGTTAAATCACACATTGACCAATGCCAACAATATTGTAGACAGTATTAATTCCACATCCGCAGCCATGGAACAGATTTCAGCCAGTGTTGCAAACCTAAATGGAAATATTGATTCCGTTGTGGAAGGATATAATGATATTGGAAACTTAACTCAGAATTTAATTGAAGTATCTTCTGCAGAACCTGCAACGGAAGAATAAAAAGAAAAGGCAATCGGTAAAACCGATTGCCTTTTTGATTGAAAGAACAATTATTTGTTTACTGCATCCTTTAAAGCTTTTCCTGCCTTGAACTGAGGTACGGTAGAAGCTTTGATCTTGATTTCAGCTCCGGTCTGAGGATTACGTCCGGTACGTGCAGCACGTTTAGAAGTCTGGAAAGTACCAAATCCTACTAACTGAACCTTGTCGTTTTTCTTTAATGTTTCGGAAACTGTTTCAACGAAAGCATCTACAGCTGCAGCTGCATCTTTCTTTGAAAGGTCTGCTTTTTTTGCAATTGCATCAACTAATTCTGTTTTGTTCATTTTTTTCTCTCCTTTATTAATGAATACTATTTCATTAAAGGGGCTCCCCTGGAAACCACCCTCAACAAGCCCTATTTTAGCATATCCTGGGTGGAGTCACAATCTTTTTTGCAAAAAGGGTTTATTGAAAAAACAATATGAATGGATTAACATAATGTTATATATTTATACTAGAATATACATGGGGGAGAATAATGAAATATAAGAATGCACGCTTGATTACCTTTTGGCTTGCACTTATTTGTTGCGGATGCTACGGGGTATGTCTTGAAAACGGATTTTATTGAATTTGAAAAAATCTGGTTGTAAGTGGGGGTAGTCTATGAAAAATACAAACTTAAGGGGACTTATCGTAAGTTATTTGACCCGTATTACAATCGTGATGATGGTTGTTATTTTTATCAGTTTTGCGCTTTTACAAATGCTCAGTGCAACCAATCAGGCAAGAAAAGACGCGTCCTCTATTTTCTATCAGATTGAACAGATTCTTACAAAAAATCAGGATGAGTTGGCGGAGTTAGAGACTTCCTATTCGGAGAGCTGTTTGAAAAACGCGGAATCCATAGCCTACATTCTCCAATATAATCCGGAAATATTGAATCAAAAAGATTTGGTGGAACTGTTTAAGGTTGCGGATTTTTGTCAGGTGGATGAAATACATGTTTTTGATCCCCGTGGAGAAATTATTTTTGGTACCAATCCGGAGTATTACGGATTTACCTTTGATTCCGGGGAACAAATGCAGTTTTTTAAACCTATGCTGTCTGATTATGATTTGGAACTTGTTCAGGATATTATGCCAAATACCGCAGAAGGAAAAATGGTACAGTATTCCGCAGTGTGGAGTCAAAATCGGAAGTTTATTCTCCAGGTTGGTATGTATCCCGACAGTGTGTTGCAAACAATGGAAAAAAATGAGTTGCCCTACATTTTCTCTCTTTTACGAGCAAATTCAGGAGTTACGTTAATCGCCATTGATCCTGATAGTGGAGAAATCTTGGGCTGTACCGATGAAGCTTTGGTGGGATTAAACAAAACGGAAATCGGTTTGCCGGAGAAGTTGGACTATTCCAAACGTGGACAAATCATGACCATTCATGATGACAGAAGTTTGGTGGTATTTACCAAGATTAATGATACCGCCATTGGCTACATAGAACCTACAGGGGTAATCTATCGGGGCATTTTCAGAATATATGTTTATTTTGCCCTTGGATTGCTTTGCATTTCCATCATTGTGGTTTTGGCAGTGGCTTACTGCATGGACCATTTTGTAATTGAAAACATATATGAAGTAAACCGAAAACTTCGCCGTATTACGGAAGGAGAGTTGGATGTAAAAGTAGATGTGGGCGACGGAAAAGAATTCCAGGAGCTGTCCTATCATATCAATGAAATGGTGGACAGTCTGTTGACCACAAACGCCCAACTGTCGGAGGCAGTGGTTCAGATTGAAAAGGAAAGAGATATGGATTCTTTGACCAATCTTTTCAACCGACGTGGATTGGATTCCTACATGTCTGAGATGGAAAAACATCCGGAGGATTTGAAACATTGTGCTTTGATTATGGCAGATGCGGATGGATTAAAAAGCATCAACGACCAATATGGACATGAAGCCGGTGACCGTTACTTAAAAGCAGTGGCAGAAATTTTTGAAAAGTATGACACCAATGCCATTGGAGCCAGACAGGGCGGAGATGAATTCGTTTTGTTCCTTTGGGGTTATGACAGTAAGGAGATGCTTCTGAATACATTGGAAGTGTTGAAAACCTGTCAGGATGGTTTGTACACCCAGATAACAGAAAAGGTTCAAAAGGAAATTCAATTCTCCATGGGATATGCTTTGGATGAAAATCATTTGGACTATCAGGAATTGTTAAAACAGGCGGATTCCAATATGTACGAAAATAAATCCCTACGAAAATCCGCACGATAAGTTTTGAATGGGGGAGCGTTATGAGTACGAAAAAATCAGTTCTTTTAATTGGTGATACAAAAAGCTTTATGGTAAACGCCGTGACAAAGGGTCTAAAAGGTGAGGGATTTGATGTAATACAGACGTTTCCTAGTATCAATGAAATCAATCATATTGAGGAAGTCCCTTCCATCTGGGTTATGTATTTAGATGATAAAGTAGAGGAACAGGGGGAAATTCTCGTCTATATCAAAGATAAAATCATCGAACATAAACTATACTTTTTCTTTATCGGTAATCCCGGAGAAATCACAGACGCAGAGGTCTATTTGCCACCGGAAATGGTAAGAGAGAGCTTTGCCCGTCCGCTGAATCTGGGGGCTTTTGCAGCGGCTTTGGATGATGCCTATGCGGATGAAACAAAGGTTGCCGAAAAGAAAAAAATTCTGATTATCGACGATAATCCCACTACCTTACACAACCTTCAGGCACAGCTGGAGAAAAAATATCGAGTGTTTATTGCATCTTCCGGTATTAACGGAATCTCATTTCTGGTAAAGCAACCGGTGGATTTGATTCTTCTGGACTATGAAATGCCGGTGGCAGACGGCCCACAGGTTATGGAAATGATGAAGCAGGATTCTACTTTGTCATCCATTCCCATTATGTTTTTGACAGGAAAAAGTGACAAGGAAAGTGTGGTAAAAGCGGTTGCATTAAAACCGGTAAAGTATCTTTTAAAAACCATGCCTTCGGAAGATTTGCTAAAGGAAATTGACTCCTTTTTTGAAGGAAGGCAGGTGGGTCTATGACAAACGAAGAGATGATTCGCACAAATGCCAAAGCTTTAGAGATGGAGCTTTTTGATATTTTTGAATCGGCCGAAGAAAGGCTTACCAAGTCAAATCAGCTGATTTCCTGGGGAAAAGAACTGGGGGATTTGAGAATGGAGGGAGCCGGGCATTACCATCGTTGCGTGTATTATTTTGCCAGAAAAGACGATTATCATTTGTTCAAGGATGAAGCTTTGCTCTGCGAGGCGTGTATGAGGGATACCGGTGCCAATACCTATCTGACATCGGTTTATCTTCTTTTAGGGGTAGATGCAGCCAATTACGGACAGACTACCCTGAATCTGGACTATTTTCTTTTATCCAGACACTATAGCGAACTGGAAGGAGACATTGCACTTCAATCTGTCGTGGATTTTTATCTTTGCGGATTTTATATTACCGTGGGGGAACTGGATGCAGCCTATGAGTGCGGCATACGGGCAGTGAAACAGGCAGAGGAAGCAGAGGGTGGCGTGCGCTTTTTCGGAAGTGACCGGCTGGATATGACCTATAGTATGCTGGGACAGTGCTATATCTGGATGGGGCAGTTTGACAAAGCCCTGGAGTGTTATGAAAAAAGTGTGGAAAGAGAACAGCACTACACCCCGAGATACGATTGTCCCAATACAGCTTTATTGTATGTATTTCATATTATGGCTTTGCATGTATCCTATCAGGGTCAAAAGAGGGACGAGGAGTGTGAAAAATTTATTTGTTTGATGAAACAGTATCCTCCATCACCGTCATTTTTCTTACACATTATTAATGTGACTCAGTTTTTGATTCAAATCGGACAGTTCAAATATGCCAGAGAAATTCTGCCTTTTTTGATGGATTCCAACCAAAATATGGATAATCCCAACTTTGATTTATACATTACCAATATCCAGATTCTTTTGGCAAAGGAGGATGGTGACAAAGAAGCTTATTATAAAGGGCTGGAGGATTATTATCTTCATACACTTAAAAATCGGCAGTTGCTTTTGAATAATATGCAGACATCTGTAAATCTTCGTATGGAAATGGAAAGAGTGCAAAAGGAAGTCCAGGAAGAGCGAAGCAATCTGGAAATTGCCAGAAAGTCCAACGAGGCCAAAAGTAACTTTTTATCCAATGTTTCCCACGAAATTCGTACGCCTTTAAATGCAATTTTGGGAATGGATGAGATTATTATGCGACAGACAAAAGATGATGACATTTATCAGTATGCCAGTGATATCAAAAGTGCCGGGCAGACTCTGCTTGGACTGATCAATGATATTTTGGATTCTTCCAAGTTGGAAGCCGGAAAGATAGATATTATTCCGGTGGAATATGACATTACCTCCGTTATCAACGACCTGTCCAATATGATTCGACAGCGTGCAGAAAACAAGGGGCTGGAGTTTGAGGTAAAGGTAGCGCGCAATGTGCCCTTCCTCTTATACGGCGACGAGATTCGAATCAAGCAGTGCGTATTAAATATTTTAACCAATGCAGTAAAATACACAGAAGCAGGAAAGGTGACTTTGGAAATCTATTCCAGAACGGCTACCAAAGAAGAACTGGATTCCTACAAGAATATTAAATTCAAAAACGCAGAGGGTCAGGATGTTACCGTGGATGAAAATTTTGGCTCCATTAGCGGTTCCTGTCCCATTGTAATCGGTTTTCGAGTGTCGGATACCGGTATTGGTATAAAAAAAGAGGATATGAAAAAACTCTTTTCACGGTTTGAACGTATTGAAGAAAAGCGAAACCGTACGATTGAAGGCACAGGTCTTGGAATGAATATCGTTCAGGGATTGCTTCAGCTGATGAATACGGAGCTTTTGGTGGAAAGTGAGTATGGCAAGGGTTCTGTTTTCTCTTTTGAGATTGTTCAGGGTGCCAGAAGCTGTGAACTTTTGGGAGATTACACAAAGCACTTAAATGAGATTAGCGGACAACGACAACAGTATCAGTCCATGCTTTATGCTCCCAAGGCTAAAATTCTGGTGGTAGATGATACTGCGGCGAATCTTTCCGTAGTAAAGGGACTGTTAAAGCCTTCCGGTATCCGGGTAGACACTGCTACAAGCGGAATGGAAACCCTGGAAAAAGTGAAACAAACATCCTACCATATTTTATTGATTGACCAGAGAATGCCGGGGATGGATGGAGTGGAAACACTGCATGCTTTAAAAAAGATGGAGGGGAATCTGTCTTTGGAGGCGCCTTGTATTGCTTTGACTGCCAATGCGATTTCCGGAGCCAGAGAGATGTTTTTAAGCGAGGGATTTGATGACTATCTGACAAAACCCATTGATTTTGAAAAAATGGAAAAAATGATCCTTCACTATTTGCCGGAGGAATTGATAGAAGAAAAACTTTTTCATATTGATGGACTGGATATTTCTGCAGGATTAAAAAACTGTGGAGACACCTTTGAAATCCTAAAAGAAACCATGGAAAACTTTGTTCTTTCATCCAAAGAGCAACCGGGAAAAATTTTATCTTTCCAAAAGGAAAAAGATTATCACAATTACACGATCCTAGTTCATGGATTAAAATCTGCAGCCAGGTTTATCGGTGCTTTGGAGTTGTCCCGGTTGGCAGAGTGTTTGGAAGTGGCCGGAGATAAGGAAGATGAGTCCTATATCGAAGAGAAAACACCGGAACTTTTGCACTCTTACGAGAAACTTGGAAATGAAATCGGTGAAATTTTGGGAGTGGGAAGTGGACTTTTTGATGAGAACGGTCCCTTAATTGAAGAGAACACATTAAAAGAAATCTATGGTGGCGTTTTGGAATTTGCCAGTGCTTTTGATTTCGATATGGCAGAGCAGGTCTTTGATATGTTAAAGGAATACTCTCTGTCAAAGGAAGATGAGTCAAAAGCAGAAGAAGTGTACAAAGCCATTCGAAATGTGGATAGGGATAAACTATTGGAACTTTTATCATAAAAAATAGAACCCACCATCTCTGGTGGATTCTGGGGAGAGTAATATGAAAAAATTTATCAAAGAAACAATGTATTTGAGGAGTGTTTCTGTTGACAGTTTGTATATTACAAGAGAAAACTTAAAATAACCTTAAATTTAAAAATTATTTACGGAATTTTATAAAAAGATTTTCTCTCCCATTGGACTCATTTTTAAACATGTGTATGAGCTGATTGAAATAAAGGATTTATTTGTAAAATAGTCGCACTTATTGTGCTTTCACTCTTGAATTGTATGTAGTGGATTGCTAAAATATTATAATATAGATAAAAAACTACTCAAATGTATAAGTTATGTAGTTTTCTTATTTTTCACTTGAAGGGAGATTTGACTATGAAAAGGCTATTTCAAAATCTAAAAATTGGACTGAAAATCGGTATTACCGTGGCTTTGGTTTTGGTTATCGGACTTGGTACGGTTATGATTTCCTCAGTCAACAGTGTACGAAGCACGACACAGGTGGATGCACAGAACCGCCTGGGAGAATTGGCAAATGCACGTGCCAGCTATGTTACACAGTTTATTGACGAGTTTCGTGAGTACTACAAAGCATTGTCTACAAACCCCGTGGTTGTAGACGGACTGTCCCATCCGGATGACCCGGAAAAGGTGGCATTGGTACAAAAAACAGTTGAAAATTACGCAGCTGCTCGAACCGATATGGAGGAGATCTGCGTAGGAACACCGGAGTTGTATCTGATTGCTCACAGCAATCCGGATGCGGCAGGTACAAGCATTTCGGATGACCCGGAAGTCTGGCAACAGCGTCGAGAAGGCGTGGATGCCGCAGACAACAATGTCTGGTTCCGAGGAGCGACAGTCAGCAGTTCTACCGGTTTATTTGTAGGAAATGTGTATTCTGGTGTATATGATGCCAGCGGAAACTTTATCGGCTATACCGGTGGTGGATGCTTCTTGCAGGATTTAACCGACAAGGTTTACAGCATGGACCTAAACGGATACGAAGAAGCTCAGGTATATGTTATCAGTACTTCTAATATGAACTATGTTATGTCTCCGGATGAAGAAGAAATCGGCGCTGAGGTAACAGAGGATGATTATGATGTCATAGAAGCTGCCGAGAAAAACGGCAAAGGCGTTATGGAATATACAGATGAAATCACAGGAAAAGTTTCTCTTTTGGCTTATGAAGCGATTCCGCAGTATAATATGGTTCTTTATGTATGTGATACAGAAGATGAGATTTATGCGGCTGTCAACCATCTTTCTTTGATGATTATGATTTTGTGTATTGCAGTTTTGGTTGTCAGCTTATTGGTAGTTATCATTATCACGCGAATCATTTCCGGCGAATTGGCTCATATTAGTAAAGTAATTACTCAGGTTGGTACCTTGGATTTGACTCAGACCAAAGCATTGGAAAGATATCGTGGCAGAAAAGATGAAATTGGCCAGATTGCAAAGGCTATGGGAACGCTGACAGAGGCAGTTCGAAATGCAGTTGTAAACCTTATGCAAAAGGCAGGAGTGCTGACCACATCTTCCGGAGATATGCAGGACAGTACCACCCAGACAGCTTCTTCTATGGAACACATCAATGGTGCAGCTACAGAGCTTGCCAATACCGCTACCAGCACTGCAGAAAATATCACTGATATTTCTATGCGGATGCAGGATGTGGAAGAAGTTATGGAAACCAGTATGACCAATACCAAGACATTGGAAAAGGCCAGTACTCAGATTCGTTCTACTGTGGATACTGGTATTTCTAATGTAGAACAGTTAAAAGATATTTCAGCACAGTCGCTGGATGCCTTCAATAGAATCTTTGAAGGTATTGACAATATTTCCGAAAGTTCTGCAAAGATTAGTGAAGCCAGCGATATGATTAAGTCCATTGCACAGCAAACCAATCTACTTTCGTTAAACGCTTCTATTGAGGCAGCCCGTGCCGGTGAAGCTGGAAAGGGATTTGCAGTAGTGGCAGATGAAATTCGTGAACTTTCCGATCAGTCATCCGCTAGTGTTGAGACCATTAATGACATGTTGGAAGAGTTGCAGAGAAATACAGACAACGCTGTGAAGCAAAGTGGTTTGGTTCGGGATTATGTAAACCGTCAGCAGCAGTCAGTTACGGAAACAGCAGAAAGCTTTACCGGTATTGCAGAACAGATTGGCAGCGTCAATGATGCAATCAGCAGTTTGGATGAAGCCAACAAGTCATTGGCTCAGGGTGTCAAAGATATTTCTGATTCCATCAGCAATTTGTCAGCTATTTCCGAAGAGAATGCTGCGACTGCACAGGAATTAAATGCGACTACAGAAAACGTCAATGCAAACGTTGAAAACCTTGACTTCCAAGGCAAAGGAGTTGCAGATGCAGCTATTGAGTTACAGGAGATTGTGGGAGTATTTAAGACTGAGGAATCTGGAGAGATAATGACGGGAAATATTCCGGAGGAAGAACCACAGGAATAAAGTCTTTGATGTGACAATTTTATACGGATATGCTATAATGTGTTTGGTTGCGGGGAAATTTTCTTCGCAACCAAATTTTGTATATAAAAGAGAGTAAAAATGACAGATCGTACAGTATTAAAAAAAGTATTTCAGTGTTCTGATAATGGAGTGGATTTCATTGTGAACCTAAAGGAGGATATTTTTGATGAGGCCCTTCGTCGCTCCAGAGAAGAGAGAAGCAAGAACCTTTCTACTGTATCCGAGTTAGAAGGACTGGTAATACAAATCAAATTTATGATTATTGAAAAGTTGGAAGAATTAATTCTTGCCTATGGGAAAGATGAAGATGAATCAGACCATGCAATTACCGTTTATGGTATGTGTCCATATGATGATATTCGGTGCGAGATTCTTCCTGATGGAACACCCTTGATTTATCTGGATAAAAGGGATGAATATGAAAGAAAGTTTAAGGATACAATTATTTCTGACTTGGAAGTAATGACAAAGATTCGTTTTAACGAACGATAAAAACGAGGAGGAGTGTTAATGGCGAAACAAAAGAAACAAGGATCGATTCGTGGAAAGGTATTGTTATCCATTGTACCGGTAGTAGTGATTTTGGTCCTTGTACTTGTAGGCATTTCTACAGTAATTTCCAGAAGCCGTCTGGAAGAAATGGCAAAGAATCAATTAAATTCTTCTATTACCAACCAGACCGATAATATTGAGTCTTGGATGAATGAGAATTTGACATTCTTTTCCACGGCAAAAACTACGATTGAGCAGCTAAAACCGGATGAGGCCGGACTACAGCTTTTGTTGGATACCTATTATGGTTCAAATTCAGCAGCGCCTGATGGACTTTACATCGCGACACAAAGCGGAGCTTATTATAAAGCGTCAGAATCTCAGCATAGTGTAAGCAATCCGTTGGAAAGCCAGTGGTATCAACAGGGGCTTAGCCGTATTAATATGGATTATGGTACCGCCTACTTGGATGAAGAAGGAAATTATGTTATTTCCGCATCCGGTATTTTGAACGACGGCTCCGGTGAAGTAAAGGTAATTTCCGCAGATGTGGGATTGGATCAGATTAGTATCATTGTTAACTCCGGTGTAAAGATGGATGGTGCATCATCATTTTTGGTAGACACTTCTGATAATACTATTTTGGCGCACAGAGATTCAGCTAAGGTTGGTACCAATCTTTCCGAAGATGAATCCAAACTGATGAAGGGTGTTGCGGAAAAGGTTTCCAAGAGAAATTATAACCAGACCACAATTGCTGATAGTTTGGTAAGTTTCAGTGAGATTTCAGGTACAGAGTGGTTGTTGGTTTCTTACGTGCCCACATCAGTGGTATATGCATCTGTACAACAGCTTACCGCCATCATGGTTGCGGCAGGTTTGATAGCAATTTTGCTTTTGGTTGTGATTATTCTTGTAATGACCAATCGATTGTTCCGTCCTCTTGCATCTATTACACAAAACATTGCAGATATGTCTGCCGGAGATTTCACTATTGATATTACAGCAGACAGTAATGATGAAATTGGCTTGATGGGATCAAAGGTTCAGGAATTTGTTGAAAGCATGCGACAAATGTTATCCAGCATCAATGAAGAATCCTCCAAGCTAATGGAACAGTCGGAGAATTCCGATGAAGTTTCAAAGTCCATGTATGACGCATCTTCTTCTCAGGCTGAAGCCATGGAGGGATTGAACAATACAGTAAATCAGTTGTCTATTGCGGTTACAGAAATTGCAGAAAATGCGACCACACTTGCAATGGTAGTATCCGATACTAGAGAAAATTCCGACAAGGCCAGTGATTCCATGAAGGAAACCGTTGAGATTTCCAAGAAAGGTCGAGAGGATATGGAGCGTCTTGGTATCGCTATGGAAGGTATCCAAAATGCAAACAAGACTTTGGCAGATTCCATTGATAAGGTGGGTACCGCTTCCGAAGAGATTACTTCCATTGTTGGAATGATTGGTGAGATTGCTTCAGAGACAAATCTGCTTTCATTGAATGCTTCCATTGAAGCAGCCAGAGCAGGAGAGGCAGGTCGAGGCTTTGCAGTAGTTGCTTCTGAAATCGGAAACCTTGCAAACAACTCTTCACAGTCTGCTCAGGATATTGCAAATCTGATTCACGAAATCAGAAACCTGATTACCGACGTTATTCAGCAGGCAAATGAGTCTGCAAAGAGTATTGAAGAAAACTCAGAACTGATTCACCAGGCAATAGCCACATTTGATCAGATTTATCAAAATATTGAATTGTCCAATGAACGCTTGAACGCAGTAGTAGATAATATTTCTACTGTTAGTGATGTTGCTACCAGTGTTGCAGCGATTTCTGAAGAGCAGGCGGCTTCAACGGACGAGATTCTCGAAACCTCCAGAGATATGGTGGAACATGCAAACAACATTACACAGAGTTCTCAGGATGTGGCAGACAACTCCCACGAGTTGGCAGATACATCACAGACCTTGGCAGACCATGTTGCACAGTTTAAGATTTAGGAGGTGGTGTTATGAGATTACATAATACGAAATATCGTTTCTTAGCATATTTACTTGTTTGTGTTCTGTCTATTGGCCTCTTCACAGGTTGTGGCAGTTCCGCTTCAAAGAGTGCTTCCGGTGGTGGAAAAATTCTCTTTGTTATGACAGATGTAGATGATTCCTTCCGTGCCAGCTTGGCAGATGCCATTACGGAAGCAGCAGAAAAGAGTGGTCTTACCATTGATTACCAGGAAAGCGGAAATAGCGTGGATGATCAAAAAAATATTATTGAAAAGGCTGCAGAAAGCGGATATGCAGGTTGTATCTGCAGACTTGCGGATGTAAATACTGCACTTCAAATGGAAGTGGCTGCAGGGGATATGCCCATTGTTTTTGTAAACAACGATCCTACATCAGAGCTTTTAAAAGACTCTAAATACGTATACGTAGGTTCACCGGAAGAAGATGCTGGAACTTACGAAGCTGAGTATGTTTGGGAAAAACTTGGAAAACCTTCTTCCATCAATTTGATTATGATGAAAGGCGAAAAGGGACATTCCGCTACAGAAGGTCGTACGAAGGCAGCAGTAAGCTATTTTAGAGACAACGGTGTAGATGTAAACCTTACCTTTTCCGATTATGCCAACTGGACATCGGAAAACGCTTATGAGTATATGGGTATCGCTTCAGCTGTTGGTGCAAAATATGACGCAGTAATCTGCAACAATGATACCATGGCGTTGGGGGTTGTAGATTACATGAAAGACAATGGCATTTCTACCAAGGATATTCCTGTATGTGGAGTTGATGCTACCGCAGATGGATGTGCATCCATTGCAGAGGGTGGTATGCAATTTACCGTATTACAGTCAGCAACCGGACAGGGAGAAAAAGCAGTGGAAGCCATTGCTATTATGGCAAAGGGCGGAAGCATTTCCGATGTGGAAGGTGCAACAGAAGACGGAAAATACATTTGGGTAGACTTTGAAAAAGTGGATGCATCCAATGTAGCCGATTATCAATAAGTTTTGAGAGCATTGATTTCAATGAAAGAAATAATAAAACAGGACTTGGGTTATTCCAAGTCCTGTTTTTGGTATAGAATTATTTAATCTTTCCTTCATCTGCAAGTTCTATGAGTTTGTCTACAACGTCACCGTTTACCTGGGTACCGGATACCCGTTTTAACTCGTCCAATACGGTCTGTATGGGAAGCTTTTTACGGTAAGGTCTGGTAGAGTACATGGCATCAAAGGTGTCTGCTACGGCAATGATTTGAGCTACCATGGGAATTTGATCCTTGGTGTATCCGTTGGGATAACCCTTGCCGTCCAGTCGTTCATGGTGGTAGCCGGCGCCAATGGCCAAATCCGGTGCAATGGTGATTTCTTTTAATACATCCTGACCGTTTGAGGCGTGGGACTTCATAATTTCATATTCTTCGTCATTTAAGCCTTCCGGTTTGTTCAAAATAGCATCCGGAATGGATAGCTTTCCAATATCGTGGAGGAGGGCAATGTTGTACATGTCCTCTATTTGTTCTTCTGTGTATCCAAGCTTCCCCGCTAAAAGCTTTGTATAATTTGCAACTCTGAAGGAGTGACCGTTTGTATACCGGTCCTTCATATCGATACATTTTGCGAAGGCTTTTGTAATCTGTTCAATTAAGATTCTGTTTTCTTTGTGCCTCTTTTCCAAGGCTTTGTTCTTTCGCCTGAAGTAAAGGTAGAAGGCACCGACAATCAAACTGATAATCAGTAGTACCAAAAAAACAATAAATAAAGAGTGCTCCCAAAGGGCTTTTTCTTTTTTTATGGTAACAGTTACTTCCTGAACATCTTTATCTCTTAGCGCCACCGTCTTTAAGTGGTAGACGTAGGTGCCACCGTCTAAGTTGGTGTAGGTAACTTCTGATAAATCCCGCTTCGTGGTGTCAAAGATTTCGTTATCGAAACCTTCTAAGTAGTACTGCAATTCCGGGTTGTCCAAGGTGTAGGATAGGGAATAACTGTAAATGGTAACACGCCTTGCAGTGGATGGAATTGTGATTGTGTTGGAATCATCCACGTAGTAGAGTTTGTCGTCTACTTCAATAAAGGGAACGGTTAAATGGGCATCCTCTATAGAGGGCGGGTCATAAATATTTACTTTCGAAATACCTGTGGTTCCTGCGATGTAGAGAGTACCGTCGGTGCTAATGTAACTTCTGGAATTTGCCGTGGTTACGTGGGGCAATCCGGAATCGGAGTTGTATAAGGTATAAATAATATTTTCTTCATCTGCCATTAATTCCTCTGCATTAACGACATAGATTCCGTTGGAAGAAAGCACCCAGATATTGTCGTGGGTATCGAAAAATATGTCAAAGTTGTTGGCGTAAGGAAAATTCTCAATGGTGGTAATTTTTTGGTCCTTCATATAGGCAATAGAATTGGAAGTGATAATCCAAAAGAGATTCCGGAATCTGTCATATTTCACTCTAAGGATTACTTTTGAGGTCAGTCCTTCATCCAATCCAAATTGTTTCACCTGAGTGACATCCCCACTTTCCGGAAGGATATAAAGGCCGTCTCCATCGGTTCCTAAGTATAGTTCTTTGGAGGAGGGATTTTCACATACGGTTAGGGAATCCATAGAAGAAAGGCCGTCCTCGCTGGTAAAGGAGGAGTTCACCGCACCGTCTTTTAAGAACTGTACACCACCTACCAAGGCCACACAAATCATTCCGTTTTCCAATTCCGTAACAGTTCGGATTTTGTTGGAAAGCATACCGGAGTCCATATTGTAGAAGTCATAGGTCATATCGCTATGAAGGCAAATCAGTCCATATTCGCTGTAAGTACAAATCCATAGGTTGTGTTTGGAATCTTCTATAATGGCGCGAATTCGGGAACCGTCCAAAAGTTTTGTCAGTTCTGTTTCTTTTAGGTTGTAGTTTTCGTCCATCACCATAAGTCCGTTGTCTGTACCTACATATAGGTCTGTACCAAACATACAGGTGGTGTTGGTAACGATGTCTTCCAAACCGTTGATGCGGTTGATATCTGTAAAAATACTTGAGGTGACTTTTAACACACCTTCCCGGGAGGAGGAAAACCAAAGGTTTCCTTCATAGTCCACCATAATATCTTCTACGGAAGAATTCATTTTGGACTGGTTTAGCTTTTTGTATTCGCCGGAGGCGATATTGATGTATCCGATACCGTCGCTGGAACCAATCCAAAGGGTATCATTTAAAAGGTACAAAACATTCATACTGATTTGATCTTTTGCAATGTATTCTTTGGTTTCTGTAAATCCATCGTTCATATTTCCGTAGACGATGTTTGATTCGCTGGTTCCAAGATAAACATATCCGCTTGCGTTGGGATCCGGAAAGATGCTGTAAATATATCCGCCAAAATCCAAATCACTGCCACTGTAGAAATGTTGAATGCTGTTGTCTTCGATTTGAAAAATATCTCCGTCATAGGTGAGTCCGTAAACAATGCCATCTGTTCCTTTTTGAAGAGAGTAGATATAAGCGCTGCTTAAGTAGGCATCCTCGTAGGTCTCAACCTGGAAATCATTATTGATGCGACAAAGACCTAAGGTAGTTCCCACTACGATGCTTCCGTCTGGCGCTTCAGATATCGCCCGGATGGAAGAAGAGGGGAGGCCGTCAGCTTCGTGAAGAAAAGTGAAATTTCCATTCTCAAACAAAGCGATTCCGTTATCGTTGGTTCCAATCCAAAGTCGGTCGGAAGAATCCACATACATGGAAACAACGGATGTAATACCGGTGGTTGCTTCGTAACGGTAAAAATTGTTGCCGTCGTAGCGAACCAAACCACTGTAACTACCTATCCAAATAAATCCATCGGAGGTTTGTACTACGGTATTTGCTTCCGAGGTGGGCATACCGATACTGGAATCATATAGTATGGCTGTTTGACCTATATCAAATCCGGAAGAATCTTTTGCGGTTACCGCAAAAACATGATCCATTTCGTTGAAAGGAAATGGTAGACATACTGAAATAAAAAAAGAAAAGCAAAGAATCCCTGCTTTGAAACGATTGTTTTTTTTCATCCTCTATCCCCTTGGTTTTTACCTTATTTATAAATACAAATCTATTCTACAACTTTTTTATGGAAAAAAATAGACAATCCGTGAAAAACTACTTCACATTTTTGCAATAATATGGTAAAAGAGAGTGTAAATTTTTTTTGCTAAAGCGATAAAGAACATTGAGTGAAGAGGAGTCAGATAATGGAGAGAAGGGATGTAATTCGTTCAAAGGAACGATTGAGAGAAGCATACCTGGGATTACTACTTGAAAAAGGCGAAACAAAGATTACTGTAAATGAGGTTTTGCAAAAAGCTGATTTATCCAGAGGTACGTTTTATGCGCATTATAAGGATATAGATGATTTACATAATGCCGTTGAGGAACAGTTGATTGAAAGATGGAGAAAGACCTTTAAGGATCCAAGCTTAAAGCAGTTTATAGATAGCCCAAGGGAACCTTTGGATGGTTTGCTTGCCCGCATTGAGCCGCACAAAAGAGAAATGCAAATTCTTTTGAAAAAGCAAAACGGTTCCAATTTGATTCAGCGTGCAAAGCATGCCATGATTACATTAATGATTGAGGAAAGTGGCTTGGAAGATACTCCGGAACTTTTACTTTTACGTACCACTATCGCCGGTGGCGTTATTGATGCATTCGTACTTTGGGTTATGACCGACAATGCGCTTCCCAGAGAAATTTTGGTTGAGAAAATGTGTAATTTTGTATCCAGTGGAATTCGTGGCTGGAATGTACAGGAATAATAAGATGAGGAAAGAAGAGGACAGTGGTTCTCTTCTTTTTTTGTTATTTTAAATGTGATAGAATAAAGTATACGTTTTTGGGGGAGCAAATAATATGGGAAAACAAAACAGATGGCCGGAAAGACCAGTGGAATACGGACTTCATGTGGCATACAGAATACTCTTTGCAGCGTTTTGTGTTTTTTTAGTATACCTATTTTGCACATATCATCGTTCCATTGATATTAAAAATGGAAAGCGTGGATTTGAAGTCCTTCAATGTATAGAAGAAAAAAAGGTGTCGGAGGAGAAAAGTTCCCTAGGCTATGCTATGGAATACACCTATTTATTGCCTCATATTAGTGGAAACTATCGTACCTTGTTGTTTTATTCTTCCTACCATGACGTTATGGTAAGTTTTAACGGCAAGGGAGTTTATACAATGATGGGACCGAAGGGGGGCTATGTGATGAAAACTTCCGCCCATTGTTGGAATCAGGTAGCCTTCGAAAACGAGGATGCCAATCAATACGTTACGATCAAGTTGATTCCTGACTATGAGGGGATTGCCAGTGAACCGGAAGATGTGTTATTTGGAGAGACTGATAAAATCTACCAGTACTATGTTCGACAGGACATGCCTTCCATGATTTTAAGTGTAACGGCGATTTTAATAGGAGTGTTTTTCTTTGGGTACTGTTTTGTAAATTGGAAAAATCAGGAAATCGACAAGAACTTGGTGATGCTGGGCTTGTTTTCTTTTTTGGTGGGACTTTGGAAATTGACAGATACCAGAGCACTTACCATTTTGTTCCCTAATATTCCGACACTGTATATAGTTCCCTTTTTTTGCTTGTCCTTTGCTGCTTTCGCTTTCTTGGGATATTCCAAATATCTTTTTGAGCGCAAGGACGATATCCTATGGACTGTTATTGAAGTGATACTTTTGATTACGACCGCTGCTGTGTTGATTCTTCAACTTGTTGGTATTTTGGAATTCCGTCAGACTTTGGTTGCAACCCATGTAACCATAGCGCTGGCATTGTTCGTCTTTGTGTTTGAAGTGATTCGGGAATATCAAACCGTTGGGATTGGTACAAATCTTAGATTTAATGCCATCTACATTTTGCTTTGTTTGGTAGGTGTGATTTGGGATATTTCCGCCTACTATTTTTCAGCAGGACAAAGTCATCGTATGATAGGTGGTATTTTGTGCTTCGTTATTTATGTAGCGGCCATGGGATATTTTTCCTTAAATAAGGCGAAAGTTTTGATGGTAGAGGGAGCCAGAGCAAAGGAATTCGAACGCTTGGCGTATCAGGATCCATTGACCGGGATTCCCAATCGTATGGCTTACAATCATTTTGTTGGAAATGAAAACTTTCAATCAGCCGAAATGGCAGTTGCCATGTTTGACTTAAATGATTTGAAAAAATGCAATGACTCTTTGGGACATGAAATGGGGGATGTTTATATTAGTAGTGTCGCAGAGATTCTGGATAAAACCTTCCGAGGCGTGGGAACCGCATTTCGAATTGGTGGAGATGAATTTACGGTTTTGGTTCCCCATGCTTCCAAGGAAAAGATGGATATATTGATGCAAAAAGTGGATGAGGAAATTAAAAAGGCAAATGAAAAATGCCCGGCTATTTCCATGAGGATTGCATCCGGTTATGCGATTTATGAATCGGAAAAAGATGAGACCATCGAAGATGCTTTTCGCAGAGCCGACGCGTTGATGTACGCCAAAAAATATCAGATGAAACATGATAAAAAAATAAGTTAGTGAGGGTTACTTGAGTAGTATGAGAATTTATTATCCGATTATATTTTCCGGTATTGAAATCATATTAATCATGTGTGCCAATGCCGCAAGAAGAAGTAACAAAAAAATAGGAAAAACTGTGGAGTATATGTTGCTGTCGTCCACAGTAATTGTGTTCACACAGATTATGATAGCGGCCATACCGACCTACTGGGTTGCCCGGATTTTCTTCAATATCTATTACATCAGTATTGATGTGACGTTATATCTGGTTATGATGTATTGCTACGAATATACCCATCAGCAGATAAGGGGAACCTGGTGGGATTATGTTCTTCGGGTTTTGATTGGCGCGGATATTCTTTCTATCTTTGGAAATATTTTTGGAGAATATTTTACAAAGACAGAATCTTTTGTAGTAGGAGATCAGACTGTATATGTCATGATTTTTGGAAAGGCATATCAGGGACATTTGTTCCTTTGTTATATGCTTTTTATGATTGCTTTGCTGGCGATTTTCCGAAAGATCGTAAATACGGCATCCGTTTATTGGGGATCCTACATTATAATTGCCGCCAGCCTTTTGCTTATAGTGGTAATTAATTTGATTTATTTGGTTACAGATACCACAGTGGATTATTCCATCATTGGATATGCTATAGGTGGATTTTTGATTTATTATTTTTCTATCCGAAAACCTCCGATGCTTTTGGTAAACAATATGTTGGCTTCCATTATTACGGAGATGAATGATGGAATCGTATTGTTTGATACGGATCGGGTTTGTGTCTATGCAAACAACAAGGCCCGTGAGCTTTTAAAAGTGGATAGCAGGGATTATGTAAAATGTGAAGAAGAACTTTTGAACTGGTTACAGGAATCCAATCGTTATAAAACCAATGATGTCTTTTTGGAAGACACCTTCGTTCGTATGATCAACGGCCGAAAGGTTTCTTTGAAAATTGTTTCAAGAGCATTACGAAAGGGAAGCCATGAAATTGGAATCTGTTATCAGATTACCAATTACTCCAAAGAAGTGGAACTTCATAAAAAAGAGCGTTACATGGCCTTCCATGATCCTTTGACCGGAGTTTACAACCGTGCCGGATTGTTTGAGTTGATTGAACAAAGATTACGGGAAAATCCGGATAAGCGTTATTACCTTATGGCTTTGGATATTCGTGACTTCAAGGGAGTAAATGACGTCCTTGGCCGAAAGAGTGGTGACGAGTTATTGGTTCGAGTGGCAAAGCAGTTGGAGGAGTTTGATTCCTTGGATGCCATCTATGGACGATTGGTGGGAGATAAGTTTGGTATCATGCTGGAAAGAGACAAGTTCCATGCCAAACGAATTCCTCAAATGCTAAACAATCTTCGCTTTGTGGAAAGTGAAACTTCCTATATGATTGTGATTCATATGGGTATTTATGAAATTCAGGAAAATGATCCCGCACCGGTGGATGTTATGTTTGACCGTGCTATTTTTGCTATTTCAAAGATCAAAAACAGCTTTGAAGAGCGAATGGTTTTCTATGATGAAACGGCTAGAAAGGATATGCTTTGGGAGCAGTCCATTTCCGGAGAGCTGGGAAAAGCTTTGGAACATCATCAGTTTAAACCCTTCCTTCAGCCACAGGTAGACAGAGACGGAGTATCTCACGGAGCGGAAGTTTTGGTTCGTTGGGAGCATCCTACCGAAGGTCTTTTACTACCAAATCGTTTCATTAACATATTCGAGAAAAACGGAATGATTTTAAAACTGGATAAGTATATGTGGGAATCCGCTTGCCAGTTGTTGAAAGAGTGGAAGGACAAAGGCTTTGAAAACTATTATCTTTCTGTAAATATTTCTCCTAGAGATATCTATCTTATGGATGTAGGCCAATATCTAAAAGATTTGGTCCTTAAATATGATGTTTCACCAAAGAATTTGAAACTAGAAATTACAGAAACCATGATTTCCGATGCAAAACGCTGTATTGATTTGATTCAGCAATTACAGGAATACGGATTTGTAGTAGAGATGGATGATTTCGGAAGCGGATATTCTTCTTTGAATACTTTGAAAAACATTCCGGTGGATGTGTTAAAGATGGATATGGGATTCTTGCGAGAGTCTGCAGACACGAAAAAGGGAGAAGAGATTCTGTCCTTTGTGGTAGAACTTTCCAAGAAGTTAAACATTGGCTGTATTGCCGAAGGTATCGAAACAAAAGAACAGTTGGATTTCTTGATGAAATGTGGTTGCGATGTCTTCCAGGGATATTATTTCTCAAGACCCATACCGGTTTATGAATACGAAGAAAAATACATGAAAAAGCAAGGATAAGTTATGCCTAGATCGCAACACCAAAAACTGAAATTATACGTACTTGGAAAAATTCTAATGGAAAACACCGATGAAAATCATGGGATTACCATGCCGGAAATCATAGAACGCTTGGAAAAAGAGGAGATTTCTGCGGATAGAAAAAGTATTTACGATGATATCCATGCCCTGGAAGATATAGGGATTTATGTGGAAAAGCAGAAAATCGGAAAGTATTTTTACTACAAGGTAATGGAAAAACAGTTTGAAGTGGCAGAACTGAAACTATTGGTGGATGCCATTTCTGCCTCCAAGTTTATTACTGAAAAAAAATCTCGGGAGTTGATTACAAAACTGGAGGGCTTGGTATCAAAATATGAAGCGAAAGAATTGCAGCGTCATGTATTGGTGAGCGGAAGAAATAAGACGCAAAACGAAGGCATCTATTACAACGTGGATGCTATTCATACCGCCATTAATTCCAATCACAAGATTTCCTTTGAATATCTGCATTGGACATTGGATAAGGAATTGCAACCCAAAAACAAAGCCTACGAGGTAAGCCCGTGGGAACTTTTGTGGGACGAAGAAAACTACTATTTAATTGCTTTTGATTCTGATGAAGGAATTATGAAGCATTACCGCGTAGACAAAATGCGTTCCATTATTTCTATAGAGGAGAAGCGAGATGGAGTAGAGGAGTTTAAAAAGATTGATGTATCCTCCTATACGGATCGGGTGTTTGGCATGTTTGCCGGAGAAGAAGAAACGGTAAGCTTGCTTTGCAAAAACTATCTGGTTGGCGTGGTGCTGGATCGCTTTGGGACAGAAATCCCTCTTCGGAAAGAAGATGATGAATGGTTTCGATGTCGCGTTCGTGTGGCCGTCAGCCCTCAGTTTTTTGGTTGGCTGGTTAGCTTTGGGGGAGACATCCAACTTTTGGGACCGGAACATGTGAGAGGGGAGTTTGAGGAAATGATGAAGGGGAAATATATTGTATAGTATGCCACGAACAACTCATAGAAAAGCTTCGAGCAACAACTCATAGAAAAAGCTTCGAGCAACAACTCATAGAAAAAGAAGGAAATCGATAAATCGATTTCCTTCTTTTTCTATTTCGTCGTGGCTGTCGCCACGACAAAGTAAAACAAAAAAATGCTTCCCATGCAAATAAATTTGCAGGAAGCATTTTTTTATTTTACTACGTTGTTGCTCGTAGCTTTTCGAAAGCTAGCGACGAGAGTTGAACTCGTGACCTCCTCACTACCAATGAGGTGCGCTACCACCTGTGCCACGCCAGCTTATCGGGTATCTGCGATACCGACCTGAATAATATACTATATTAAAATACCGAAGTCAAGAACTATTTGTAATTATTTATGGTGTTTGTAATAGCTCGTGATGCAGCACTTAAAAGGCTTTCGTAAGCAGTACTTGTAGTATTGGTTTCTACCTTCATTTCGTTTTCCAATTCTTTTAAAAACAAAGTATAACTTTCATGAGAGGAAAATTCATTGATGGCAGTTTTTAAAGATTCTGCTGTCTGGCTGGCACTTACACTTCCTGAAGCAGTGATATCTGCGCTGGCGGGGATGGTAACACCTTCTGCATAGTAACCCAATACTTTCGGTACATAGTTTTGGGTCTCTTCGAAGGGGGGAATACCGCCATATTTGTCAACGTTTCCACTGCCGGCGTTGTAGGCTGCCAAAGCAAGGGATGTATCATTGTTGTATTTGGATAATAAATTGGAAAGAAGCTTGGCTCCTCCCATAATATTTTGATAGGGATCGTAAGCATCCGTCACTCCAAGGCCTTCTGCTGTGGTAGGCATAAGCTGCATAATCCCCATAGCTCCGGAGGATGAAGTGGAGTTGGGATTGAAGTTTGATTCCTGCTTGGCTACTGCCTTTAAGAGTTCTACGTCTACACCATAGGTGTCAGCTGCTTTTTGAAAAATCTCAGACAGAGTCATTTGTGCCGTGTCTGTAGAACCGTTAGTGGTATTGGATGCGGCAATACTGTCGATGGCCGTATTTAAAAGTGTAGAAAAAGCATCGGAAGAACTCTCAGCTTTTTCTGTAGATGTAGTACTGCTGGAAGAGGATACTTCCTTTGGCGTTAAATATTCTGTGTAGATATTTTTTTCGTCTGTTTCGATTGTAATCTTCATATACGACCTCCGCTTACTTGAATATTATAGAAGGTTTTTAAAACAAAGGCAACGCATATTATTTACAATTTGGACAAAAATAACTATAATTGTATAAGGAAATGCGGGACACTTGAAATATTGTATTAGCAATGGGAGATGCTAATTATGGACTTGAAAGTTATGGATTATAATTTTGCACATTTTAATGCCCAATATACGGTTGCTGCAATCGGATTTGGGATAATCATGATTATTTTCTTGGAGATTCGTTATCCCAAGGACAATCCTACATTAAACGCATTCCGCCGTTTTAATATTTTAACGGTTCTTGCGGCTTTTTTTGATGTCTTGGCAGCATTGACGGAGTACAACGGAGGCTTCTTTCCTATTCCTGTGATTATGGGAGTAAACACCGTTAGTTGTTTGACGACCAGTATTGCTGCTTTTTTATATACGCTCTATGTAGATTCATTCGTAGACAACCGTAAACTTCATGTTTTGACGGTGTTCAACAGGGTTCTTTTGGTGCTTCATATCGCAGCACTTTGTCTGAACCAGTATCTCAATTATTATTTTGGAGTAAACGGCGCTCATGAGTTGATTCATGGACCATATTATTTTGTGGGCGTTTATTTTGTGCCGGTGTACTTTATTGTTTGCGGTACTATGGTGCTGTTGCTTCATCACAAGGCTTATCCCAGCAGAACATTTATCTATATATGCATTTCTGCCGTAGTGGTTGTAGGTACGACCATGGCTCAAGTACTTTCTCATCAGCAAATTTTTTTATCGTTCTTTGTATCTATTTTGGCAATGTTTGTTCTCTTGCTTGCTCTTGAGACACCGGATTACTATCGCCTTTTGGAGGCAAATGAAAAACTGGCTGAATCCAGAAAAGAGGCAGAGGAGGCTAGAAAGATTGCGGAAGAAGCCAGAAAGGCTGCAGAGCAGGCATCGGAGGCAAAGAGTAATTTCCTTGCCAATATGTCTCATGAAATCCGTACACCTATGAATACCATTTTGGGTATGGATGAAATGATTCTTCGGGAAAGTGAAAATGCAACGGTGGTGGAGTATGCTCAAAATATTCAGCATGCCGGAAACACATTGCTTCATATTATCAACGATATTTTGGATTTCTCTAAAATTGAATCTGGAAAATTAAAGATAGTAAATGAGCCTTATCATTTGTCTGAACTCTTACATGAGATTACAACCATGATTCGTATTCGTAGTGATGAAAAGGGATTGGATTTTCATTACGATATTAATGATGAACTTCCGGACACCTTAAATGGTGACGAGATTCGACTAAAACAGATTATGATCAACATTTTGAATAATGCTGTAAAGTATACGGAACGGGGCCAGGTAAAATTGGAGGTTACCGGGGAGCGGGAGATTCTTCGGGATAAGCCTTTTCTCACCTTAAAAATTGTGGTTTCCGATACCGGACTTGGGATCAGTGAAGACGAACTAATCAGTATTTATGATTCTTTTGAGCGATTAGGAGAAAACAAGACTCACAAAATCGAGGGTACCGGTTTAGGATTGGCCATTACAAAAAATCTAATCGATTTAATGGGTGGTTCCATAGATGTAAAGAGTGAACTGAATCAGGGAACTACTTTCTGTGTTAAAATCTCTCAGGAGATTGTATCCGAGGAGACCGTATCTGAATACGCACAGGATCATAGAGGAGTTGAGAAAGCTTACACCCAGAAGTTTACTGCTCCTGATGTAAAGATTCTTGCTGTGGATGACAATGAGATGAACCTTATGGTTGTGACCTCTTTGTTAAAGTCTACTCAGGCGACAATTCATGTAGCCAGCAGTGGCTATCAGTGTTTGGATAAGATGAAAGAAAACTATTATGATGTTATTCTTTTGGATCATATGATGCCGGGAATGGATGGTATTGAAACATTGCACCAGTCTAAGCTTATGGAAGGAAATCTTTGTGCTAATTCTCCGGTGATTGTACTTACGGCTAATGCAATTAGCGGCATGAAAGAAAAGTACATTGCGGCAGGTTTTTCTGACTATCTGGCAAAGCCTGTAAAGGGTGATGAATTGGAAGATATGCTTTTGAAATATCTTCCAAAGGAAAAAGTTCATGTTCAGGAAGAAAAAGTTGAAGTCTTTAAGCCTGTTGTGGAAAGCGCCTATAGGGAAGAAGCGGTATACGAGAAAAAGAAACCGGAGATGATCGGAGACAATTCTTTAATCTCGAAAAAAGATGGTATGGCGTTCTTCGGAAACAATGAAAAACTATATCTGGATTTGGTAAAGATGTATGCGGAGATTTCTGATAACAAGCGAAAAGAAATTGTGGATGCCTATGAAAAGGAACATTGGGAAGATTACACCACCTATGTTCACGCCTTAAAGTCTTCTTCAAAAAATATCGGAGCTTTGAGTGTGTATGATCTTTGCCGTAGAGTAGAAGCTGCAGGTCAACAAATGGAAAATGAAAAAAATCGTGAGTATAGTCTAAACTTTATTCACAACAATCACGATGAGATGCTTCGTCTGTTTGATGAAACTGTAAAAGTAGCGAAACAAATGACAGCATAGGGAGAAGTGTATGTGGGCAAATGAAACTGTTTTTTATCAAATTTATCCATTGGGGATGTGTGGAGCTCCATTTGAAAATGACGGAGTGGAAGCTCATCGCATTTTACAGGTGATGGATTGGATTCCTCATTTAAAAAAGCTGGGGATAGGGGCAGTTTATTTTTCTCCATTGTTTGAGTCGGATACCCATGGCTATAATACTAGGGACTATCGTAAAATAGATGTGCGTTTGGGAACAAATCAGGATTTTAAAATGGTTTGTGATGCCCTTCACAAAGAGGGAATCCGTATAGTTTTGGATGGGGTGTTTAATCATGTGGGACGAGGATTCTTTGGCTTTTTGGACGTGTTAAAGAATCGTGAAAATTCTCCTTATCGGGATTGGTTTCATTTGAGCTTTGAGGGAGATTCCCCCTATGGCGACGGATTGTGGTACGAAGGCTGGGAAGGAAACTATGATTTGGTCAAACTAAATCTTTCCAATCCTGAGGTTCGTTCCTATTTGTTGGAAAGCATAAAGTATTGGATTGATACATTTGATATTGATGGGCTACGTTTGGACGTGGCTTATATGGTAGATCGAAACTTCTTAAAGGAGCTTCGTTACAACTGTGACAGTTGGAAAGAGGAGTTCTTTTTGATAGGGGAAATACTTGGTGGTGATTATAAACAAATCATGAATGATGAGATGTGCCACAGTGCCACTAACTACGAATGTTTTAAAGGTATTTTTTCTGCCCTAAATTCTTTGAATCTTTTTGAAATTGTCCATTCCTTAAAGCGACAGTTTGGTCCGGAGGATTGGTGTTTGTACCGAGGCTATCATCTTTGGTCTTTTGTAGACAATCATGATGTAACAAGGATTGCTTCCAATCTGAATCGACGGGAGCATCTTCCTTTGGCTTATGGCATTATGTTTTCTATGCCGGGGATTCCTATTATTTACTATGGAAGCGAATGGGGGATTCTGGGCCATAAAAACAAAGGAGACCAGGCACTACGTCCTGCGGTGGAAGCGCCACAGTGGAATGAACTGACGGATCAGGTGGCTGCCATGGCAAAGGCGTTTGCTCAGGAGAAAGCTCTTCAGTACGGAGATTTCTCCGATTTGGTATTGGAAAACCAGCATTGCATCTTTGTTCGCCGATGGGAGGATGAAAGAATCTTATGCGCAGTAAATGCGTCGGATGGAGCGCATACCTTCCATGCTGACTTTGGTGCCGGCAGAGCCAAAGATTTGATTTCCGGCGAAGAAGTAGATTTTGGGGGAGGACTTACAATGTCTCCCAATTCCGTAATGATCTTAAAACCATTTTAGATGAATAAATGAAAAGTTTTGTTCTTGAACTTGCGAATATATATACACGAGAGCCCTTGACATTCAAGGGCTTTTTTCTTATAGTTTTTGAGAAATGAATTGTGTACAAGGAAAAGAAAAAGAGGTTACAAATTGAGTAAAAAAGCATTTTTAACTAAAGAAAAAGCAGAGGAAATCGCAGCACAGATTCCCACTCCCTTTCATGTTTATGATGAAAAGGGAATTCGAGAAAATGCGAAGGCAGTAAAGGAGGCGTTTTCCTGGAACAAGGGATTTAAAGAGTATTTTGCTGTAAAGGCAACTCCCAACCCCTATTTAATTAAGATACTAAATGAATACGGCTGTGGAACCGATTGCTCTTCTATGGCGGAACTTATGCTTTCTCAAGCCATTGGTATCACTGGAGAGGACATTATGTTTTCTTCCAACGATACACCAGCAGAGGAATTCCGTTATGCAGATGAGTTGGGGGCCATCATTAATTTAGATGATTTTACCCATATTGAGTTTTTGGAAAAGACCATCGGACATATTCCGGAGACCATTTCCTGCCGATTCAATCCCGGTGGAGTATATCAGATTTCTAACGGAATTATGGATAATCCCGGAGATGCAAAATATGGTATGACCAGAGACCAGATTGTGGAAGCTTACAAGATTTTGGCACAAAAGGGTGCAAAGAATTTTGGTATCCATGCATTTTTGGTTTCCAACACTGTTACCAACGATTATTATCCTGCCTTGGCAAAGACGTTATTTGAATTGGTAGTTGAGATTCAAAAAGAGACCGGCTGTCACTTTAAATTTATCAATCTTTCCGGCGGCGTAGGTATTCCTTATGAGCCCACGCAGACAGCCAATGATATTTATGCCATTGGAGAGGGCGTTCATAAAGTTTATGATGAAATCTTAGTTCCTGCAGGAATGGGAGATGTAGCCATCTATACAGAGATGGGTCGTTTCATGATGGGACCTTACGGCGCTTTGGTTACCCGTGCCATCCATGAAAAACATACCTATAAAGAATACGTTGGTGTGGATGCTTGTGCTACAAACTTAATGCGTCCTGCAATGTATGGTTCTTACCATCATATTACTGTTTTGGGTAAAGAAGATGCTCCTTGCGACAAGCTTTATGATGTTACCGGATCTTTGTGCGAAAATAATGACAAGTTTGCCATTGACCGTAAACTTCCGGAAATTGAAAAAGGAGATTTACTCTTTATTCATGACACCGGAGCTCATGGATATGCTATGGGTTACAATTACAACGGACGATTAAAATCAGCAGAAGTGTTATTACATGAAGACGGCAGTTTCGACATGATTCGTCGTGCAGAAACACCTAAAGATTACTTCGCAACCTTTGACTGTTTCGACATTTTAAAGGATATGAATTACAATGTTCCAAAAAACTAAAAAAATTAGTTGAAATTATATTTTCGTTGTGGTATTATCGTCTTTGTTGTGAGTGAGATTCACAGAAATCGAATACCACACATGCAGGTGTGGCGGAATGGCAGACGCAGCAGACTCAAAATCTGCCGAGGGCAACTTCGTGAGGGTTCAAGTCCCTCCACCTGCATTAATTTTGCAGAAGATATAACCTGATAAGAGGTTATATCTTTTTTTTATTATTAAGGTTATATCTTCTGTAAAATTAACAGGCGAAATCCTTGAACCCTTGGTTCAAGGTCTCGCCTGTCGGCTCGGTCGGTTCGTTGGGAAAAAGGTCCACTGGACCTTTTTCTATTCCAACTCACCCCTCCACCTGCAAAAAACAGGGACTTGAACCCCAAAAACAAAGATACCCTGCAACTTCGGCTTTGACGTTTGACAGTAAATAAAAACCAAAGAACAAGAAAAACCCGAAGCTGTAACTTCGGGTTTTTCGTATCATTTACAACATTATACTAAATATAAATGTCTTTCGACATAATGATAATATAATCATTTTCGTAAAATGTCAATATAGATTGCTTTCCAAATTCGTTTGACAAATTTTTATTTCAAGTAGGAAAATATATCCTTATGAAAGCTTATGGCCTACCGCATATATCGCGCACGTATTTTTTTACTGTTGCACCAATTTCCAAAGTAGGTGGTGTTTCCTACTTTCTTATAGGGCCGTGCTTGAATTCGATAGGTCTTTCCGCTGTAAATCTTTACCAGTTTAATGGTGGTGGAACGTCCGGCAGAACGAACGATAAAGGTCTTTAGCCCGTCAGCGGCCACTTTGATTTCATATCCATCAATATTCATGTGATTTTCCCAAGAGCATTGAATTATCACTCCTTTAGGGATGTTTTTGAGTTTTAACTTTTTAATGGGACAAATGCGAACAATGGTCTTTGTCTCCGATGTGCTGGGAGTATAGACGTTTCTCTTCGCAATGGCCTTTATATAGTAGGAATAGGTAATTCCTTCGGCGTTTTTTGTCTTTTTGTCAGTGTATTGCCAGGCATTTTGCTTCTTTAAAGTAGCTACCTTTTGAAAGCCACCACCGTTGGTGGAGCGGTAGACCTCGTATTGGTAGGCGTTGGAAACATTGCCCCAGGTAATTTTTACCCCGCCGGAGGTATTGTGTAGTGCCACTTTTTGAGCCGGAGGCAAAGCAGCGGCATTGGTGGTTGCTACGGGAAGGAATGAAAAAAGCAGCCCCAGGATCAATAGAACACAAAGCTGCTTTATCTTCGCCGTAACATGAAAGTGAAATGGTAGACAAAATCTCTTCATATTACATCCTTTATTATCTTGCTAATAAATCAACAATCTCGCCCACATACATGGTGTGATAATCCCCATCTTTGTAGAATTCTTCCAGGTACTTCTCGGGAATGTCTTCTTTGGTGATGGGAACGGAGAATAATTTCTTACAAATCAAAACGAAATTTCCCTCATCAATAAAAGGAACGTTTAAATCGTGGTTAATGTGAAGTCGTGCACCTGCCAATTTGTCCTCGTTACGTCCGGAAACAGCACCTAAATACTTCAATGAGCTGCGATATTTGTCATCGAAGAAGGTAACGGAAAAACCGTCGGATTCATCTAAGAATTCTTTGGTGTAACGGGATTCACGAACATAGATGGTGCAGACATTTTTGTTCCAGAGAACACCCATGCCTCCCCAACTGGCTGTCATGGAGTTGCATTTGCCGTCCTTTTCTGCAGTAATGGCACCCCATTGCTGACCGATTAGTTTGAATGGATTTATCTCAATGGTTCCGATTGGATATGGTTGAAAATTATGCATATTTTTTCTCCCCTCGTAAATGCTTTTTCTATTCATAAGTATAACGAAGAAACCTTGACACTGCAAGGAAAAAGGTCGATAATATTTTAGGAAAAAAAGAAGAAAAGATTACGTTTGGAGGCAGAAATGGAAATTAGATTTGTAAAACGCGACGTATTGAAGGAAAAACCTTCCGATGAGTCCAAATTGGGCTTTGGTAAGTACATGACAGACTATATGTTTGTTATGGACTGGACAAAGGATGAAGGATGGCACGATGCAAGAATTGAGCCCAACGCACCGATTCCTTTGGACCCGGCCTGTGTGACTCTTCACTATGCACAGGAAACCTTTGAAGGATTAAAGGCATATCGTACAGCAGAAGGAAAGATTCAGCTTTTCCGTCCTGAGATGAATGCTAAGAGAATGATTAATTCCAATGCACGTCTTTGCATGCCGGAATTCCCTGTAGACATGTTTGTGGAAGCAGTGAAGGCTATTGTAAAATGTGAAGAGGATTGGGTTCCCCATGCAAAGGATACATCCCTTTATATTCGTCCTTTTATGTTTGCTACAGAAGCAGCACTTGGTGTTCATATGGCAAGTGCTTATAAATTCATTATTATTTGTTGTCCTGTAGGTGCTTATTATCCTACCGGATTGGATCCTGTAAAGATTATGGTAGAAGACGAACTGGTTCGTGCCGTAAAGGGTGGTACCGGATTTACCAAGTGCGGCGGAAACTATGCCGGCTCTATTCTTGGTCAGGTAAAAGCTGAAAAGATGGGCTATACACAGGTTCTTTGGTTAGACGGTGAAGAGAGAAAGTACGTAGAAGAAGTTGGTACCATGAATATTATGTTCAAGATTGCCGGCGAGATTTACACAGCACCTATCGAGGGTACAGTACTTCCCGGTGTAACCCGTGATTCTATGATTCACTTGCTTCGTGACTGGGGTTACAAAGTGAATGAGACAAAACTTTCCGTTGATGATTTAATGAAGGCAGGTCATGACGGTACTTTGGAAGAAGTATTCGGAACCGGTACTGCAGCAGTTATTTCTCCCGTTGGTGAACTTCGTTACAAAGATGATGTGGTTACCATCAACGATATGAAGACCGGAGAACTCACTCAGAAACTCTACGATACTTTGACTGGTATTCAGTGGGGAAGACTTGAAGATAAGTATGGTTGGACCGTGCCGGTAGAATAGACACGGATATTCATCAAAAAAGGAAGATGGATATTGGTTATTTAGTACCAAGTTCACCTTCCTTTTTTTATAAAGAATTGTTTGCATGAAAAAAACAACCTAAACGGTAGGTTGTTTTAAAGGGGGTTATATAAAGGGGAAATACTTAAGGATGTGAAGGGGATCACATCTGCTCCTTAAGACAGTTATTATTATACGACCTCATGTGTGTAAAATCTATAGACTTATCGACGAAATAGACAAAAATATAACTATATAATTGTGCGGATTGCACAAAGGAGAGCAAGGGGAATATGAAAAGAGAGGACTTAACTCAGTTTCGCCGGGAAATAAAAGAGAATAAAGATGCGGGAAAAGAGTTGACCGAAAGATATGAAGAACTTTTAGAGGCTCTTTATGATCCAGATGCTAAGATTCGCAAGAATACCGCCCTTTTAATAGGAGAACTTCCTTGGAAGGAAGAAGACAAAAACAAAATCTTACAGTCTCTTTTAAAAGCCTATGTGGATGAGGCGGTTCTTTATGTAAAAGCATCTTACTTAAAGGGGATTTTCAATTTGTCCGTGACCCTTTCCGCGGCAATGAAAGAACGACTGGAGCGTCGCTTGGACTATTTGCTAGAAGAAGAAGTGGCACCGGATAAAAAGAAGCACATCAAAGAGGAAAGTCGATGGATCATGATGCTTCTGGAAAAGGAAGAACGGCCCCACACCTTTAAGGGAATGCAAAAAAAGGTTCCTTTGCTT
Organism: Lachnospiraceae bacterium; assembly: GCA_024694625.1. GTDB lineage: Bacteria > Bacillota > Clostridia > Lachnospirales > Lachnospiraceae > JAILEN01. Next base: position 37,368 of record JAILJP010000090.1, read on the forward strand.
TTGACAGTCCCCAAAGATCATGAAAACTATCTGCTTCACGAGTTGAAAAGAAAGGGTGCAAATCCCGAAGATTTAAGGAAAACTCCCTTTGGAATTCGGGTGATGACAGAGGATTTGTCCCCTATACTTTCTTCCCGTATATATGATAAAATATACTTTATCGTACCGATTCAAAGAGGCGGAAAATTACTTCTTTCCAATCGAAATGAAACCATTGCCACATCTATGTTGGCTCATATGCTTTCCATGTATTTGGAAGGAAGTGGTGCGATTCCTTTTCGGGTGAGTGTTCGCCTGGAAAATCCCGATAAGGATGAAACTCATAAAGTATCAGAGCTTTTCAGCGATACCTTGGAAGAATTGTTCCCTGGAAAACTTTACAATGCTCCCGGAAATTACGAAGTGGAGCTGTTTTTTGCCCAAAGAAAAGATGAAAGCTTTGGGATGTATTTGTGGATTCAGGCCTTTAAGAATGACCGCTTTTTGTATCGAAGCAAAAAGATGGACACCTCCATGGCACCTACGAAGGCAGCTACCATGTTGGAGATGGCGTATCCCTATTTGAAAGAAGAAGGCATTGTTTTGGATCCTTTCTGCGGATCCGGCACATTGTTAATCGAACGACAAAAGTTAAAAACACCCATGGAAACCTTTGGAACAGATACCTATCAAAAGGCCGTGGCGGAGGCACGAGAAGCTGCAAAGACTGAGGGAGTGGCCATCAATTTTATTCAAAGGGATTATTTTGATTTTACCTTTGACGGAATGTTTGATGAAATCGTTACAGAATTTCCGGATTTGTTTCATAAAGAAAAAGAAGAAAAATACCTATTCTTAAAGAAATTTTTCCAAACCTCTGTGGCCCTTACCAGAAGTGGAGCCGTATGGTTGGTGCTTACCAATGAAAACGGTTCGGTAAAACAGCAGATTAAGCGAACCGGCAAGGTTCGGCTTTTAAGGGAGATTCCTTTCGGAGGCAAGCGCAGCCTCTTCATTATAGAAAGAAAATAACATGCAAGGAGGGCACCAATGCTTTCAACAGTTTTTGAAAACGGTGTTCAAAAAGAATTAGATTTAAATATAGATTTTAATGCTTTCCAAAAAATGCAGGATGCCTTTTGTGAAAGTAATCATGTATATGCTATGTGTTTCGATACTTGCTTTCGTGAGCTGACCCGCTTTTCCGGAAGTGAGGAAGAGGAAGACTATTTCCGTCGTTTTATCTCCAGAGAATTACAGCAGGCTCTAGTGGCTTCCTTTGAAGATAATGGTATCGAAAACATTATCTCCGCTGAACCGGATGAACCTTTTGTATTTTTCAACGGTGTAGCGATTCGAGATGATCTTGGCCGTCTTTTGGGGGTAATGATGGTGCTGGGTATCGCCGGTGAACTTTTGACATCGGAAGATGTCGTTCCCAAGGATGTACGTACCACTTCTTATAATGACTTTAACAGCAGCGTGGGATTGATGGAAATCCTTATGCTTCATTATTTCTCTGCAAAGATGCGAGGGGACCGTTTGGAGACCCAGTTAGAAGAAAAAGAACTTTCCGGGAATCATATGCGAACCCTTCTTCGCAGAAATGAAACCTTGACTTCTGTATTAAAGCGTATGGAGTCAGACAATGATTTTGCAAAGATTGCAGAAGATATTTTAGGGGATATTGGCTCTTTTATGGAACTGGCCAACGCTTCCCTACTTCGACTAAATCCGGATGAGCATACGGTGGATATGATTTGCGAATGGGTTGGCCGCGGTGGAAAAAGTTTCATTTCCAAATTCTTCGGAGTGGAAAAATCCACCATTCCTTTCTTTACGGGAAGACCTTATACCATTTCTTCCGATGCGATTTTGCCGGAGAATTTCCAAGCCTATTTCTTGAACTACAATATTTCCGCTGGTGTATTTTTGCCTCTTTTGGTAAATGACAAGTTAGGTATGTATGTTTGCTTTACTATGGGGGAAGAAGAAAAGAAATGGTCTGTGGATGATGTAAAACTTTTAAATGATATTAAGGTGGTGCTTCAGTCCATCTTGGTCAAAAGAGTTACAAAGAATTCCCTCGCTTCTTCCTATGCGGCATTGGATGCTATTTTAGAAAATGCCGGATGCGGAATTTGCGTAAATGACGTAAAGGCAAAAACGGTTTTGTACACCAATGAAACCTTTCACCATATATTTGACAATATTAAGGACCGTCAGGATTTTGAAAGGATGTTACTTTCCTCCACGGAACCTATAGAAAACATTAGTGAATACTATACACAGCAGTCACAAAAATGGTATCAGATTTCTTTTTCCAACATTCATTGGGTGGATGGAAGAGAAGTTCGTTTAAGTACCATTTACGATATTACTGATGTAAAGAACTATCAGCAGAAAATCGAAGAGCAGGCCATTACGGACTATTTGACCGGTCTTTACAATCGTATGCAGTTTGAAAAGGATTTAAAATCCGCTATTCGGGATGCGGTTCGTTCCGGAGAACAGGGTACCTTTGTTTACCTTGATTTAGATGATTTCAAGGATATCAATGATGGTTTGGGCCATAGTGAAGGTGACGAGTTCTTGCAAAAAACAGGCGCGGCCTTAGAGACCATTTGTCGTGGAAAGGCGACTTGTTACCGATTGGGCGGAGATGAATTTGCCATTATTATTCCTGCTACTTCCAGAGACTTCACGGAGAGCATTATCGGTACCGTACAGCGTCGTTTTGGTGAACTCTGGAATTTGGGAGATTCCGAATATTTTTGCACTGCGTGCCTAGGTGTGGTATCCTTCCCAAAAGATGGCACAAAGGTAAATGTGCTGATGCAAAGAGCGGATATTGCTCTTTATTCCGCAAAGCAAAAAGGAAAGAACAAGATAGAATACTATTCCAAAACCAACGATCGGGAAGCAGTCCATCGTTTGGATATGGAGCGGGCTATGCGAAAAGCTGTGGCAGAGGATTGCGAAGAATTCGAAGTCTTCTACCAGCCTTTGGTGGATGCCAGCAATTTATCTCACCCTTGTTGTGGGGCGGAAGCTTTGGTAAGATGGAACTCAAAAGAATTGGGTATGGTGATGCCGGTGGACTTTATTCCTTTGGCAGAATATTTAGGTCTTATCCTTCCCATTGGAGAGCATGTGCTTCGGGAAGCCTGCAGACGTTGTAAGTTTTGGAATGACTTTGGTCATCCTCAGTACAGCGTAAATGTTAACCTTTCATTGGTTCAGCTTTTGCAGGGGAACATCGTGGACACCGTTCAGGATGTGTTAATTGAGACAGGACTTTTTGCCCAAAATCTTACTTTGGAAGTTACAGAATCTTTGGCTGCAATTGATGCAGATAAGATACAAAAGAAACTGGAAGAATTACGGGAACTCGGGGTACGGCTTGCATTGGATGACTTTGGTACCGGATATTCTTCTCTTGGCAGATTAAAAGATATGCCGGTGGACGTATTAAAGATTGATAAGTGCTTTGTGGACGAAATGGGAAAAGATCATTTCTCCGATGCCTTTATTCAGTCTGTGTCCACGTTGGCCGATTCCATTAATGTGGATGTGGTCGTAGAGGGAGTTGAATTGGAATCGCAACAGGATGCGATTCGCAATATGAAGGTGGATATGGTTCAGGGGTATTTGTATGACAAACCTCTGTCCAAAGAGGAGTTCGAAGAAAAATATTTGAATGTTTAGAAAGCAGGTAACTTATGTCAAAAGACGAAGAATTGGAAATCCACTCAGAAGATAACGAAAATGATGATTATGAAAATATTTGTTACGTTTGTCGCAGACCGGAGAGCGTAGCCGGCAAAATGGTTCAGGTGGCGCCTGGGCTTATGATTTGTCCCGACTGTATGCAAAAAACCTTTGACAGCGTTTCCAACATGGGATTTAGTATGAACGATTTGAATTCCATGATGGGTGCACCTCAAACAAACAGTGAGGATGACGAAGACAAGCAGGATAACAACAATCACATTCCAAACATTTCTTTCTTAAATCTTTCGGATTTAACCGGATTTGGTGTACCAAATTCCCAGAGATTAAAAAAGAAAAAGAAGAAAAAAGACGGTGAGAAAAAAGAAGCGCCGGTGATTGATATCAAAAATATTCCTCCGCCACACGAGATTAAAGCCCGTTTGGATGAGCATGTGGTTGGACAGGAATACGCCAAAAAGGTTATGTCCGTAGCGGTTTACAATCACTATAAGAGAGTGTCTCAGATGGACAATCTTTTGGATGACGACGGTGTGGAAATTGAAAAGTCCAACATGCTGATGATTGGACCCACCGGTTCCGGTAAGACCTATATGGTAAAGACCCTGGCCCGTCTTTTGGATGTGCCTTTGGCGATTACCGATGCCACTTCATTGACAGAAGCCGGATATATCGGTGATGATATTGAGTCCGTTGTTTCTAAGCTTTTGGCAGCTGCTGACAATGATGTAGAACGTGCGGAAAAAGGTATTATCTTTATCGATGAGATTGATAAACTTGCCAAAAAGAAAAACACGAATCAAAGAGATGTTTCCGGTGAATCCGTTCAGCAGGGAATGCTGAAGTTATTGGAAGGTGCGGAAGTGGAAGTTCCTGTGGGAGCCTCTTCTAAAAATGCTATGGTGCCTATGACCACCATTGATACAGGAAATATCCTCTTTATTTGCGGTGGAGCTTTCCCGGATTTGGCAGACATCATTAAAGAACGTTTGAATAAAGCATCTTCCATGGGCTTTGTAGCGGACTTAAAGGATAAATACGACAAAGAAGAAAACATTTTGTCAAAAGTAACGGTAGAAGACTTAAGAAAGTTTGGTATGATTCCGGAATTTATCGGAAGACTTCCTATTATTTATTCGTTGGAAGCTTTGTCAGAAGATATGTTTGTTCGTATTTTGACTGAGCCGAAAAATGCCATTACAAAACAGTATCAGAAGTTGTTAAGCTTTGATGAAGTGAAATTGGAATTTGAAGAAGGCGCCCTTCGTGCCATTGCAAAAAAAGCAAAGGAAAAAGAATTGGGAGCCCGTGCCCTTCGTTCCATTATTGAAGAGTTTATGCTGGATATCATGTATGAGATTCCAAAGGACGATAATATTGGAACGGTAGTAATTACCGAAGAATACGTGGAGAAAAAAGGCGGACCGAAGATTATTCCAAGAGACCACAGCATTACAGCAAAGAAGGAAGTAGCGGAGAACTAGAATGCGGGTGTACAAAATCCAAAATGTAAAAGATATGATGGCAAAGATTCTCATGCAGGATTGCTTTGACGATTTTTTGGTATCTGAGATTAAGATTTTGGGAAAAGCCAATTTGTTTCTGACGGGAAGTCCTGCGGAAGGTTTCTTTCCTGCGAAAGAGTTGGACGAAAGTGGTTATATTCCCTATGCTACAGTTCGTTCCCTTTGCTTTGATATGATTAAAGGGGAAAAGCAACCGGAGTCTTTTACCTTTATGTTTTTACTTTCCAGAGAGAAGGTGGAAGCACTTTTGGATGAATGTGACAGCACGCTGCAGCCTTCCGATGTGGAAAGCCTTTCGTTTTTGGTACGCTTTAAAGGGGGAGAGCTTACCGTAACCACCGGTAGTGCCTTGAAGATTTTTACCATGGATAAGAGTTTAAATATAGCCTGGGAAAAGTGGGTGGAGAATTATTTGACCACTTTACAGATTGGGTTTGATGAAATCTAAAAAGGAAGTTAAGTATCGCTAAATCACTGGGGAAACCTTGAAAAAAGGGAAGCGATACTATATGATAAACTTATGTATAAGATAGTAATTGACAGTTGTGGAGAACTGTTTGAAGAGATGAAAAATAACGCTCATTTTTCAAATGTTGCGCTTACATTGGAAGTGGGAGACTACTCTGTGATGGATGATGAGAATTTCAATCAGGCGGAATTCTTGCAAAAAGTAGCAGAGTATGATGGTACGCCGAAGTCTGCCTGTCCGTCTCCTTCTGCTTATATGGCAGAGATGGAAGATGTGGACCGCGTTTATATCATCACCTTGTCTTCTCAATTGTCCGGTTCTTACAACAGCGCCGTTTTGGCAAAGAATCTTTTTGAAGAAGAGGAAGAAGATGTGCAGATTCACGTCTTTGATTCTAAGTCTGCGTCCATTGGTCAGACATTAATTGGCAAAAAGATTGCTGAGTTAGAAGAGGCTGGAAAGAGTTTTGATGAGGTAGTATCTGAGACAGAAGCCTATATTGAAACACAGCATACGTTCTTTGTGTTGGAGACCTTGGAGACTTTGCGTAAAGCGGGCCGTCTTTCAAACCTTAAGTCAATGATTGCCAATACATTGAATATTAAGCCCATTATGGGTTCTACTGAAATTGGTAGCATTCAGCAACTTGGTCAGGCCAGAGGAATGAAAAAGGCCTTGGATAAGATGGCTGATTTTATGATGGAGGTTACACCCAACACGGAGGAGAGAGTGTTGGCGATTTCTCACTGCAATTGCCCGGATACGGCTGAGATGCTAAAAGAGCGGGTGGAAGCCAGAGGAAAATTCAAAGAAATCATCGTGGTTGACACTAATGGTGTGTCCAGTATGTATGCAAATGATGGTGGGGTAATTATGGTTGTATAAAAAATGTAATAAAATGATTACATATTAATTTGCAAGGGGAGCGAAAGCTCCCTTTGTTTTTGCTATAAGGAAAGAGGAAATCATGACGTATCAACAGATGGTAACGAAAATTGAATCTATGCGACGATTTGGAAAGGCCACAGGACTGGAAGTTTCCACAGCCTTACTTGGGAAATTGGAATATCCGGAGAAAAATATGGATATTATTCATATTGCCGGTACCAACGGAAAAGGTTCAACGGCAGCTTTTCTGGCCTCTCTTTTAAAGGAGAGTGGCAAACGGGTGGGGTTGTTTACTTCTCCTCACTTGGTTACCTTTCGGGAACGTATTCAAGTAAATGGAAATTATATCTCCGAAGATGATGTGGTTTTTTGGGGAGAAAAGGTTTTGGAGGCTGCGAGGGGGCTGGAAGTAGATGCCACCATGTTTGATATTGCTTTGGCCATGGCACTTTTGTACTTTAAAAGTCAAGAGGTTGAGGTTGTGATATTAGAAACGGGTCTTGGCGGACGATTTGATTCTACCCGTGCTCTTTCCGTGGTACCAAAGGTTAGTGTAATTACAAATATTGGCTTTGATCATACCGCTGTGTTGGGGAATACATTGGAAGAAATCGCGGAAAACAAGGCGGACATTATTCGAAAAGACACAGTGGCAGTAATCGCAAAGATGGATGAAAAGGCACAAAAGGTGATCGTATCTCACTGTGAAAAACTTTCGGTTCCTTATGTCTTTGCAATGGATATGGAATTGGATTCTAAATGGGAATTGGGTCTTTTGGGAGATTATCAAAAAGAAAATGCCCAAAATGCTTTGGCTGCTTATGAAAGTTACATGAAGGGCAAAATGGATCCAGAAGTCATTGCCCTTGGCTTAAAAAATGCCACCCATCCCGGCCGATTGCAAATCATTCAAAAGGATCCTTTGGTTATTGTGGACGGAGCTCATAATCCTCAGGGGGTATCCGCTTTAAGCAGAAGCTTGAAAGCTCTTTATCCAAAGGAAAAGTTTACGTTTGTGGTAGGGGTTTTGGCTGATAAAGATTATGGACACATGATGGAAGAGATGCTTCCTTTGGCAAAGGAGTTTGTGACGGTAACTGTAGAGTCCAATCGTGCCCTTCAGGGAGAAGAACTGGCCCGCTATTTGAGGGAAAGGGGTGCAAAAGCTTATGCAGCATCTTCCATAGAAGACGCCTTTTTGCGTGAACAAACCGGAAAAACAGTAGTATTTGGTTCTCTTTATTTTGTAGGTGATGTGATACAATATTTTAAGAGTATGTAAATGGTTTTGTAGATTATATTTGTCATTGGTTAAAACAAAGAGGAAAGAAATAAAAGGAGACAGTTCATGGGGTTTTCGTCAGCAAAAGAGGCTTTGTTTTTCTTGGGATTAACGGAAAAGGCAGGGCGGGAGCAGGTAAAAACTGCCTACAAAGAACAGTTGAAAATCTATCATCCCGATGCCAATCCGGGAGGAGATACGCCTTGGCAATATTATGATTTGCAGGCGGCCTACGAATATTTGATGTCTTACTATGATGGTCTGGATCGGCTGGCAACGGAGAAAAGTTATGAGGCCAAAGGTGCCTTTTCTTCTGGTCCTACTATTTTTGGAGCCAAAAAGGATTTAAATGATCTGGCTTTTCACAGAAAGGTTCGGGCAGAACATGTGAAGCAGGAAAGACGCTCCAAAGAACGGGCTCAAAAAGAAAAAGAAAAATTCGAGAAAGAAGTGGAAAAGTACAAGCAGGATAAGGCTTATGAAGAGGCTATGACAAAGCTTCATGCTAATCGCGCAGCAGAGGTTACGGCACGAATTATTGAGGCTTATTTGAAAGGAAATAATTCCCAATAGTACCTGTTTTGTGTTATAATATAGGTGTTTAGGAGGCAGATGAAATGACCAATTCACAAGCATGGGACTTTGCAATCGGCATGATTGGTGTGGACGGTTTACAGCCCACAGAAGAGTTCAGAGATTTGATTGAAAAAGAAAAACGTGGTGAAGTCACCATGGAAGAAGCAAAGATGTTTTTGGATAAGAAGTATAAGATGAGAGAGACATTGAATGCGTGATCCATATCTTTATAAGAACACCAACGTTCTGATTAATAAATTTCATATAAAAGACCAATCCTTTTTGCAAGATGCAGAGGCGGATTATGTGGTCTTTCGATTAAAAGAATTAGCCCTTCATCCCATGAAGGGCTCTTATGATTCTAGGCACTTTTTAAAGATGCACGAATTCATCTTTCAAGATCTTTTTGAGTGGGCGGGGCAGGTGCGCACCGTTCCTATTTACAAAGAGGAGGAAGTCTTGGGTGGGATGTCCATAGAGTATTCCCAGCCTGAGGAGATTCGTGGGGATTTGGAGACTGTGCTTTGGGACATTCCCGATCGGGACTGGGCTCATATGAGTCGGGAGGCTATTCGGGATCAGCTCAGTGATACGGTGGCGGCCCTTTGGAAGATTCATCCCTTCAGGGAAGGAAATACCCGAACCACCATTACCTTTTGCTGTCAGTATGCAGACGAGTTTGGTTTTCATATTAACCGCAAGCTCTTTGAAGACAATGCAGCTTACGTACGTACTGCATTGGTGGCTTACAACGCTTACTTTTCCGATGGCTGTGATTTTTCTAAGAAAGAATACTTGCGCCGTATCGTAGGGGATGCATTGGAATAAAAATAAATATTTGGAGAAGCTTTAAACTTTTTAAAATTAAATATTGACAAATTAAATTGCACGCAATATAATACAGACAACGAGGAAAATATACGAGAAAGAAAAACAAGACGTGATGCTTGCATCTAAGAATTGTTTTTCTGACGAGTGCATTTGACGACTGTCAAATGCTTCTAGAAATACGAAGTATTTCTAGAAGATATTTTCAAAGGAAAAATTTTCGGAGAAATACGAAGTATTTCTAGAAGATATTTTAAAAAGAAGATTTTTGGAATTAAAACGGAGGATATTTATTATGGCAAGCATTTATGATTTTTCATTACCTAAGACAGATGGAAGTGAGTTGAACTTAGCTGACAACAAAGGAAAGGTTATGCTCATTGTTAACACAGCGACAGGTTGTGGTTTTACCCCTCACTATGAGCCTATCGAAAAGATGTATGAGGCATATCATGATCAGGGATTTGAAGTAATCGATGTTCCCTGCAACCAGTTCGCAGGACAGACTCCCGGTACAGATGAAGAAATTCATGAATTCTGCCAGTTAAAATACAACACTCAGTTTGAACAGATGAAAAAGTCTGATATCAACGGTGAGAACGAGCTTCCCCTTTATACTTATTTGAAGTCTCAGAAGGGATTTGAAGGATTTGGAAAAGGAGCAAAGGCGCTTGCTATGAGCGTTATGCTGAAAAAGATTGATAAGAATTACAAAGAAAATCCTGATATCAAATGGAACTTCACAAAGTTTGTAGTAGACCGTGACGGAAATGTAGTTGCACGTTTTGAGCCTACCGCAGATATGAGTGAAGTTGAAGCTTGCGTAAAATCATTACTTTAATCATTATCGTTTATTTGTTACATCATACATTATTTCTCTGAAAAAGGGTCAGTTCCATTGGAATTGACTCTTTTTCTTTTCCGTTTTTTTTGCTAGAATGATTGAGGTTGTGAAATAGAAAGAGAAACATATGAAAGATAGAAAAATCGTATTTTTTGATATTGACGGTACCCTGTGGGATGAGAACAATCGGATTCCCCAAAGTACCAAAGAAGCTATAAAAAAATTAAGAGAAAACGGACATTTGGCCTTTATTAATACGGGAAGAAGCCGCTCCTTTGTGCGAAATCCAAAACTGTTTCATCTAGGCTTTGATGGTATTGTATCCGGTTGCGGAACCAGAGTGGAATATGATGGGAATGTGATTTTTTATTACAAACTGGATACCAAGCTGGCTGAGCGTACGATAAACAAAGTCCGTGAATTTGATTTTCGTCCCATTTTGGAAGGGGTAGATTATTTGTACATGGACGAGGTTGATTTCCCTGTAGGGGATTTTTACGGAGATAAGCTTCGGGAAGAGATGGGAAAGGATTTGCTTTCCATCGAAGATACCTGGGGTGAGTGGGAGATTTCTAAACTTTCCTGCGCTACACCTCCGGAGCAGATTGAAAACTGCTATGAAGCCGTAAAGGATGACTTTGATTTTATGGTGCATTCTCCCACAGTAGTGGAAATGGTTCCAAAGGGTTTTCATAAAGGCGTTGGCATCAAAAAGGTATGTGAACTTTTGGGTGTTCCCGAGGAAAACACCTTTGCAATTGGAGACAGCATCAATGATTTGGAAATGCTGGAGGCTGCAGGGGTGAGCATTTGTATGGGCAACGGTACCGACAATGCAAAGGAAGCTGCAGATTATGTGACTACGGACTTGTTTGATGACGGTATTAAAAACGCTTTAGAGCATTTTTCATTGATTTAAAACAGATGAATGTTAGGAGATTGAGGGGAAGATATTATGAGAGAGACACATAATTTTTTTGCTTTACTTTCAAGACAAAAATATATTAATCGTTGGGCGTTGATGCGTAATGACAGAGAGGAATCTTTGGCGGAACATTCTTATGAAGTTTCTATGATTGCCCATTCTCTTTGCGTTATCGCAAATACCCGCTATGGAAAGCATTTAGACGCCAACAAGGCAGCGGTGATTGGACTATATCACGATGCATCGGAGATTATTACGGGAGATATGCCCACTCCGGTAAAGTATTACAGCGAGGAGATTCGTGATGCATACAAAAAGGTGGAAGCGGTGGCAGAAAGCAAGCTTTTGATGAAACTGCCTTCCGATATGCGACCAAACTATGAGGAAGTATTTCGAAGTTCCGATGACGAAGACGAAATCTATATGCGCCGTCTGGTGAAGGCTGCAGATAAGATTTCTGCATATATCAAAACAATTGAAGAAGAAAAATCCGGAAATACGGAGTTTAAAACTGCAAAAATCAGTACAGAAAAAGCATTGCAAAAGCTGGTAGGTGAATTACCGGAGGTAAATGATTTTATTGAGGAATTCTTGCCGGCTTACGGAAAGACTTTGGATGAATTGTCATAGGACATTTTTCATAAAGTAAAAAGAAAGAAGAGGAAATACAACATGGGTGGATTTTTTGCATCTGCACTAAAGGAAGACTGCGTTTTTGATTTATTTTTTGGAACGGATTACCATTCTCACTTGGGAACCCGTCGTGCCGGTATGGCGGTGTACGGAAAAAGTGGATTTAACCGTGCCATTCACAGCATCGAAAACAGCCCTTTTCGAACCAAGTTCGAGGATGATGTAAATGAAATGGAAGGAAATATGGGAATCGGATGTATTTCCGATTATGAGCCCCAGCCTTTGATTGTACGATCTCATCATGGTACCTATGCCATTACAACAGTGGGACGTATTAACAATACCGCAAAACTTGTAGAACATGTTTTGAACCGACCGGGAAATCATTTCTTGGAGATGAGCGGTGGTGATATCAATGCCACAGAATTGGTGGCAGCCATGATCAATGAAAAGGACAATCTGGTAGAGGGTATTCGATATGCCCAGGAGCAGATTGACGGATCCATGACAATGATGCTTTTGACCCCGAAGGGGATTTATCTGGCCAGAGATAAGATGGGACGAACCCCTCTTGCCGTTGGAAAAAAGGATGAGGGATTCTGCGCCAGCTTTGAGGCCTTTGCTTACTTGAATCTGGGATATGAAGATTACAAAGAATTAGGACCTGGAGAAATCTGCGTTATGACACCGGAGGGAGTGACCACTTTGGCACAGCCCGGAAAGAAGATGAAGATTTGTACCTTCCTTTGGGTGTATTACGGTTATCCGGCGTCTTCCTATGAAGGCGTTTCTGTAGAGGGAATGCGTACCCGATGCGGTTCTTTGTTGGCAAAAAGAGACAAAATGACCATTGATGATATTGACGCGGTTGCAGGTGTACCGGATTCCGGAACAGCCCATGCCGTAGGTTATGCCAATGAGTCCGGCGTACCTTTTTCCAGACCGTTTATTAAGTATACGCCGACCTGGCCTCGTTCCTTTATGCCCACGATGCAGACAAAGCGTGATTTGATTGCAAAGATGAAACTGATTCCTGTTCACGAACTCATTGACAATAAGCGTTTGCTTTTGATTGATGACTCTATTGTTCGAGGAACCCAGCTTCGTGAGACAACGGAATTTTTGTACCATAGCGGAGCAAAGGAAGTCCATGTGCGTCCTGCCTGCCCGCCTTTGTTGTTTGGATGTAAATATATTAATTTCTCCCGTTCCACTTCAGAGATGGAGCTGATTGCCCGTCGTGTGATTGCAAGAGAAGAGGGAGAAGAGGTGGCAAGAGATATTCTTACAGATTATGCCAACCCCGACAGCGACAGATATCATAAGATGTTGGAAGAGATTAACAAAGAGATGGGATTTACCTCTTTGCGTTACAATCGTTTGGATGATATGTTGGAGTCCGTTGGTATTGATAAAGATTGTCTTTGCACCTATTGTTGGGATGGAGAAGAATAATTAGTATGCTGAATCAGTTTTCTAGAACAGAACTTTTATATGGAAAAGAAGCCATGGAGGTACTGGCTGACGCTCGGGTTTGTGTCTTTGGTGTCGGCGGTGTAGGAGGCTTTACTGTAGAGGCTTTAGTACGAAGCGGAGTAGGTCATATTGAACTGGTGGATGACGATAAGGTTTGTCTGACCAATCTGAATCGCCAGATTATTGCAACCAGAAAAACAGTTGGAAAATACAAAGTGGATGTTATGGAAGAAAGAATCCATGACATTAATCCTGACTGTGAAGTGGTAAAGCATCAGTGTTTTTATTTGCCGGAAACCAGAGAACAGTTTGATTTTGCAAAATATGATTATGTAGTGGATGCGGTGGATACGGTAACTGCCAAGATTGATATTATTATGCAGTGTAAAGAGCACGGTGTACCTGTTATCAGTGCTATGGGAGCCGGTAATAAGACACAGCCGTCTAAGATGGAAGTGGCAGATATTTATAAGACATCCATGTGTCCATTGGCAAAGGTGATGCGTAGAGAACTAAAAAAACGTGGAGTAAAGAGTCTTAAAGTTGTGTATTCCAGGGAAAAGGTTCTTCGCCCCATTAATGATATGGCGATTTCTTGCAGAACCAATTGTATCTGCCCGCCGGGAGCTGCACATAAGTGTACGGAGAGGAGAGATATTCCGGGAAGCACAGCTTTTGTTCCAAGTGTGTCAGGGTTAATTATTGCTGGTGAGGTGATTAATGATTTAACAAGGGACGCTTTTGAAAAAGCCAGAAGTGGAATGGAATAGTTTTTGAAAGGTGTATCACTTTTTGCGAGAAATCCGAATGAATTTTTTATGTGGCATTTCAGATAGGAAAGAGATATAATGATTAATGTTGTGAGTGAAGCTTGCAATATAAAAAAGTGAGGTTATATTATGAGTCAGGCGAAAGTTGATTACAAAAAAGAACAAAAGAAAAATATGAAAAAAACCGTACGTAATCGTAAGATTCGAAATATAGTTACTACTTTGGTATTGGTTTTGGTTGCAGCAGGAATGTTAGGTTGGCTGGGCTATTCCGGATACAATAGTTATCAGGCTTCCAAAGAAGAAGAGCCCAAAGAATCTTTGGCTGTTAATTTGGATTCCATCTCAGATTACTTGTCAGGACTTACTTCTGAAGAGGAGTAAAATAAAGTAAAAATGACCGTAAAAAGCGGGTCAGAATTTTTACTAAAAAAATCGAAAAAAAGTGTTGACAAACAATTACACTTTGGATAGAATAGTTTTTGTTGTGAGCGAGATAAGCAAGCGACGAAAACTTATGCGACAGTGGCGTAGTTGGTAACGCGCGACCTTGCCAAGGTCGAGACCGCGGGTTCGAGCCCCGTCTGTCGCTCTTCTAAAACAAAGAAAGCCATCCTTTATAGGATGGCTTTTTTGTTTTACAGAGCCACAAGGCTCTGACCCCTCGCAAGAGCGAGGGGGTTCGACTCTCGCCTGCCGGCTCGGTCGTTGCTCCTTGCTTCGCAAGGGTCGTCCGCTGGACGACCGCATTCTCGCCTGCCGGCTCGGTCGTTGCTCCTTGCTTCGCAAGGGGTGTCCACCGGACACCCGCAACCCCGTCTGTCGCGAGGGATAGAGTTTTCAAAGAAAAGTTGACAAATAAAAAGGGTATGATATTATTAGGCTAGAAAAAAGCTCGACCCATTGCTGAAAGCGAGGGGCCCAGAGTTTTTTTTTTAACTTATTTTTCTGTTGTAAAATATGGCAATAAGGCAGTTACAGAAAATGGGATAGTAGATATTCAAAGTAATGATACGACGGGCGCGAATCATTAGGTAGAAACTGTAGAAGCATTAAAGTTGCACTACAAAAGAAGTATAATCAGAAACTATTTTGAATGGGATTAAGATGAAAACGAGAGAGAAATATAGAAAAACTCTATTGGCGTGTTATTTGGGATTTGTGACCCAGGCGATTTGCGCGAATTTTGTTCCACTTTTATATATGGTGTTCCATGATGACTATAGGATTTCCTTTGGTAATCTGGCTGTGATTTCCACCACGTTCTTTTTAGTACAGTTGGTGGTGGATTTTGTATGTGCAAAGGTGGTAGATAAAATCGGATATCGCCCATGTGTGGTGGCTGCTGAGGTAACCAGTGCATTGGGGATGGCTGCTTTGGCAGTGTTGCCCGAGGTGATGCCTTCACCTTTTGCCGGGATTTTGATTTGTGTAGTGATTTATGCCATTGGAAGTGGATTGACAGAAGTGTTGGTAAGTCCCATAGTAGAAGCCTGTCCTTTTGAAAATAAGGATGTAATGATGAGCTTTTTACATTCCTTTTACTGCTGGGGAACGGTTGCAGTGGTAGGTCTTTCTACATTGTTTTTTGCAATTTTTGGATTAGAGCATTGGCGTATTATGGCATTGTTTTGGGCTTTGATTCCGGCTTACAATATTTATAATTTTATGACATGCCCCATAGATAAATTGGTTGAGGATGAAGAGAGCATGAGTATCAGAGGACTTTTGCGTTCGAAGTTTTTCTGGCTGTTTATTATTCTTATGGTTTGTGCGGGATCTTCGGAAATTGCTATGGCTCAGTGGGCTTCGGCTTTTGCTGAATCTGCTCTTGGTGTTTCAAAAACTGTGGGAGATTTGGCAGGCCCTTGTGGGTTTGCCGTGTTTATGGGAATCAGCAGAAACTTGTATGGTAAATATGGTGAGAAAGTGGATCTGTCCAATTTCATGATTGCATCCGGTGTGCTTTGTTTGGGCTGTTATTTGTTGGCGGCATTGTCGCATGCGCCCATTATGGGCTTGGTAGGTTGTGCGGCTTGCGGTTTCTCTGTGGGAATTATGTGGCCCGGTTCTATTAGCATTTCGTCCAAAGTGATTCCAACTGGCGGAACAGCGATGTTTGCATTATTGGCTTTGGCTGGAGACTTGGGCGGCTCAGTGGGACCTGCGATTATTGGAAGTGTTTCCCAAGGAGCCGGAGATAATCTGCAGGCTGGTGTTTTGGCGGGAATTGGATTCCCCATCGGCCTTGTTATTTGCGTGATTTTGATTCGGAAAAAGTATGAAGAAAAACGAGTGTGAGGAAATAAAAATGGTTTCGGAAAAATTTTTATGTAAGAATGGAAAAGAACTAAAAATTGCCACGATTGGTCCAAAGGAAGCAGAGCAGTTTTTAAAGTTTATGAAACAGGTGACAGGAGAAACCCATTTTATGTCTAGATACGAAGATGAGGTGAACCTTTCAGATAAAAGTATTGAAGCAGAACGAAAACGACAAAAGATTCTTTTTGAAGATGAGCGCCAAACCATGATTTCTATTTTTGATGAAGATAGAATCATAGGAAATATTGCGATTCGAACTCAGGGAAAAAGCAGAAAAACAGATCATCGTTGTGCTATGGGACTGGGAATTTTGAAAGAGTATCATGGCTATGGTCTTGGAACTCTGTTAATGGAGCGTGGGCTTGATTTCGCAAAAGAAGCCGGATATCAGTGTGTGGAACTAGGGGTTCTGGCGGACAATGTGGCAGCCAGAAGCCTCTACAAAAAAATGGGATTCGAAGAAAGTGGTTGTCTTCCTGGTGCATTTCATTTGGATGATGGAAGATGGATTGATGAAATCTCTATGTATAAAAAAATATGACGGGGATAATGATCTGTGCCTGAGATTCTGGGTACAGATCGTATCACCCGTCTTTTTTATGAATAACTGTGCTTTATTCGCACTGTTAATTCGTTTGTGTTATCCGCTTATGCTTTATACTTTATTGAAATTCGAATGTATATGATAATCAGAGCGATGATTAAAGTAAAGGTTCCCAAAATGGTTATTATAAAATATGGGGAATTCTGTTCTAAAAAAAGAAAGGGAATGCCCAGAGCTTCGTAAAGAATGGTAAATGCAAACCACAGTATGGCCACAGAGTGGTTATACTTTTTTACATCGTTTACTTTGGGTGGTTCCACAAAGGTGAAAAATCCTACCGCATCTTTTGCTCGATATGTTGAGATTCCGATTCCAACGAAAAGTAGAGCAACCAGACTCCAAATAATAAATCCCATTAACATTTTGTGCCTCCTTATAATGTATACACTCCTTATAAAAAAATACCATATAACATTAAGAAATACTAGGTGTTTAGGAATGTGTAATGGCGGTGGGAGGTTGCTTTTATTATGGAAATAATAAATAATGGATTTATGTTTAAAACCATATCAACTCAGTGATAATTTGGGGAGTAACAGATATGAATAAAAAAGATGCTATTCTTGATTTTTGTAAAAAGGAAAATCGAAAGCTTACTGCAAGGGAAATATTGAATGCTTTGTTTCCGGGAAAACCACAACCTTATATTAATTCTGATATAAATGCACTAGTGTATGAGAAGAAGTTGGTGCGTGAAGATTCAAGACCATATACAGTGCGTGTTCCTGCACCCGGAGAAATCATAGGAGTAGTTCAAAATTATTCTAAAGGACCGCAAACTCGACAGAATAAAAAGAAATTAGATATTGCAACTCCATGTGTAGCAGAAGTCGAGAAGTATTTAAAAGCATGGGAAGAATTAGAGAATTATTCATTACAGGAACGTTCACTTAATAAACTCTTTTTAGAAACATATCCGACAAATACTGAGCTAGAAGATGTTCTTGTTAAGGTCGCAACTTTAAATGATTTTTACAGTACACAGATATTTTCAGTCTTTCCGGTTGCAAAACATATTGTGGATTTAAATATTGACGAGCGCTTAAAAGCAGGAGACATCTCTTTGGTTAATGATATTGCAACGGTAAAAATGGAAAGTGGAGATGAGAAGAATTTCTATTCTTTTGCAACTAAGTATTGTAGTCATCATCAGCCGTTGAACTATGCTATTTATGATAGTTATGTTGAGAAGGTATTGAAGTATTTCAGAAATGTTGATCGATTCAGTAGGTTTAATGACAATGATCTTAAGAATTATTCAGTCTTTAGTAAGGTGTTGTTGGACTTTCAATTGTTTTATCATTTGGAAGCATACAATCTTAAGTTATTGGATCGATATTTATGGCAATTGGGAAAGGATAAATTCCCGAAGAAATACTATAGATGATAGATTTTTCGAAATAGTGCCCAGGAGAAATACAGGTGAAGTAATGGAGGGAGTATGGCATTTTATATTTTACCAAGTGTGTTTTCGATAATGATGACTGTGTGTGGGTTACTTTCATGGAAGTTACCGCTATCCTGGGAAAACAGAGAATCCCATCGGTGGCCCCACTATGATGGAAAGCTGGCAAAGTCGGCGCCGAATATTTGGAAATTGTCTCAGATATTCTTTGGAAAGACTCTTTTGGTGTTAGGACTTTTGCACATTATTATGGAAATACCTGAAGTAATGATATTTCAAGAGATTTTAAAAAACTGGAATAGAGAAGATGCAACGATACCGGCGATTTGTTGTCTTGCTTTACCGGGGATACTATTTATTTTATTGGGAAATGTAATTACAACGAAAAGATTGATGAAAATATTGCAAGGGGAATAAAAATTATAAAAACAAGGACAAAATATGATAGATATATACGGAACTTTAGGGCCAAGTTGCTCGGATGAGCGCACGTTGGAGAAAATGTTTGCAGAGGGCATGACAGGGATTCGGATTAATCTTTCTCATGTAGCGCTCTGTGATTGTATAGAAAAGATTAGCATGATTCATTCTGCGGCAGATAAGTGCAAGGCTTCGCCAAAGATTCTGATTGATATGCAAGGACCGGAACTTCGAATTGGTCGTGTCGAATCTCCCATAGCATTAAATGAAGGAGATACAGTTGATCTTTGCAAAGACGGAGTGGAACTTTCTGATAACAGTGGAATGGGGATTCTTAAAAATCGCAGAATTGTTATTCCCGAAGAGGTATTACCTCATCTAAAGCCTGAGATGGAGGTTTTATTAGATGACGGTAAAATTCTTGTTACAGTGGAAAGCGTACATGCGACCTATGCAGAGGCAAAGGTGCGACGAGGTGGCATTCTTACATCAAGAAAAAGTATTGCACTAAAGGATGCTAAGTTGGATTTGCCGGCTATGACAAGGGAAGATGTGGCAAACATAAAAACTGCCAAAGACCTTGGTATATATGGAGTGATGCAACCTTTCGTTCGAAGTAGAGAAGACTTGCTAGAGGTAAGACGTATACTGGATGAAAATGGCTGCTCTGATTTTAAAATCTTTGCAAAGATTGAAAACAAAGATGGGATGGAGAATATCTCATCTTTTATGGATGCCTGTGATGAAATTATAATTGCAAGAGGAGACTTAGGAAACAGTATGCCTCTTTGGGAATTGCCCAGGGCTCAAAAACGAATAGCAAAGCAGTGCCGGGATTGGGGAAAATCTTTTATGGTGGTAACCCAAATGCTTTCTTCTATGGAACATTCCAAGGTGCCCACCAGAGCGGAAGTAAGCGATATTTATAATGCTTTTTTGGATGGGGCATCATCCGTGATGGTTACAGGAGAAACAGCGGTTGGTGAATATCCCGTTGAGGTGATTCGATATCTAAAGAAGACGGCAGAAGAAGCACTTAAATCCATATAGGTGCTTCGGAAAGCAAAGGAAGAAATATAAAAAACACCAACCATCTGTGGCTGGTGCTTTAAGGGGAGAGTAATATGAAAAAAATATTTATCATCTGAAACATATGTTGTTTGAGGAGTGTTTCATTTGATGGTTATAATATATCAGCTAATTGTGTTGAAAAACACACTTTCTTCACAGAATTACTATTTTTTC
>JAILJP010000031.1 GCA_024694625.1 Lachnospiraceae bacterium
AAGAGATGGCATATCTTCATCAACAAGAACCGGAAACCTTTGAGTATATGTTTCAATGTATCAAAGATACAGAAGAACGTATTTTAAAGGAAAAGGGAAAGGTCTGGAAATTCAAAGATCAAGGCGCTGATATAATCAAAGGACGTGTCATAACAACGTGGCGTTCCATTTTAGAGATGGAACAAAACCAAATGACCATCTTTGATTATAAAATTGAATAATGTCCTCTTTCCTAAGAGGTAAAACTAGGGAGTGTAACTATTGTTGGCTCCCTAGTGGAGCCTTGTTATTTTTAGGAGGATATTAAAATGGAAAAGAAATCTATGGAACAGACAATAATACAGGAATGTCCAATGTGTAAAAAAGTGCATACCATGGATGTTCCACTAGATTCGTTACTAGCTTATGAGCTAGGAGGATTGGTGCAGGAATGCTTTCCAGACTACAATCCAGCAGAACGCGAATTCATTAATACAGGATATTGTATTGAATGTCAGAAGAAAATCTTCCAGACGAACTACAAATCCGATAGAATTCAAGAAGTAAAGGAGGTGCAGGCATGAAAACATTTAGAAAATGCAATAAATGCGGAGCCTTCTTAAAGAAAGAGACTTCCAAAAGTCTCCGAAACGAATATCCATTCGTGTGTCCCAGATGCGATGAAAACATGTTCTACATTGAATCAATCAAAGTAGACAGAAATAAGCATCGAAGAGGGAAAAAGTAATCATATATCCGACACGCCGGATCAACTATTTTATTAGGAGGCCCGGTGTGTAGGGCCTCTTGTTTTTTAGGAGGTATTATATGAGACATATTATTTGGAACAATAATATTTGCGAATTGATGGATTATATCGAGGATGAACCATCAGAATACAAAGTAGAGCTGGAGGAAGGCATGACACCCTCTGAAATTGCCTACGAGGAAATCGAAAGGAATTTCGGAGATGAGCAGATGAACCTATCTGGAATTAAACCAAAGGGTACATTGATTCTGATTGGCGCTATTCAAAGATGGAACGGCGGTTTTTCCGTTTATAAGGAATTGAAAGCCAAATCCGTTGGAGAAGCGTTACCCGAAATGCTCGGAAGTTTCGACGGAGACAATTCTTTTGAAATCTTCGTAGAAGATGGGGATGTCACCCTTACTCAAACGGGCCATGACAACCCTACCAATCCAGCAAGACTCATACTTCGAGCTGTTCGTGATGATTTAGCAGATGAAGACGTTGATGACGTTTTGTATGGTAAATCAACAAAGGAACAGTTAGAAGCAACCATTTCTTTAGGAAAAGAAGTAGGAGCAGTCTACGGATGGGAGGTGGCGTAAATGAACGAAGAATTCTTCGCCACCGTATGTACAAGAGCAAAAAAAGGTGAAAGCTACGCTTACCAATTGCTCGGAAGATTACAGACTGACTGTAAATAATTTCTAGGTAACGGAAATCGTTACGAAGGTCATTTATGGGGAGGCACTGTAAAAAACCATCTTTCTTATATGAGAAAGCTATACACTTCGTTTCCAAAGGATTTACGTCCGGAATGGTTAACAGAAGAACAGTTAAACAAATATGAGAAAGAAATGCTTGAAAGATAATTTCAATAAGTAGTGTGCTTGGCTTATGCCGGGCGCACTATTTTTTGTCTCTATAAACAAACGCTTGTTTTTAAATATGTAAGAAAAATAGTCCATAATATATATGTAATAT
Organism: Lachnospiraceae bacterium; assembly: GCA_024694625.1. GTDB lineage: Bacteria > Bacillota > Clostridia > Lachnospirales > Lachnospiraceae > JAILEN01. The sequence goes on from JAILJP010000031.1 coordinate 1,712, forward strand.
TATAAGTTAGAGGAAATTAAAAGTAACCAAAGACCTAAATAATTAGCGTCTTTGGTTATTTTTATGTCCGGAAAGGAGAAAAAAATGAAAGAAAGGTAAAAAGTCTCCATAACGGAGCATCCCACACCGAGGGAATTTTAGCAAATTAATTGTTAGACTTCCCATCGGTGGGGAAGTTTAACGTTAGGAGGATTATTAATGAAAACTTATGTATCCGTCGCTGCATATAGCGACACTATGACAATTAGCATGAACGCTTTTGCTACTGAAAAAGAGGCAAAGGCAGATTGTAAAAAGCAGTTTGAACTCTCCGTAATGGAGGGTTTAAATAATGATGACTTGGAATCAAACGGATGGAATGAGGCGACTTGTACCGGTTCAATCACTTGGTTCGGTGGCGATATTTCCACTTTTGAGGTGCAGGAACTTGAAGTTCCAGAAAGCAAGGAGGTGGCGAAAGATGAGTAGAGCATATTTTTCTTTCAAGACCAACCTTCCAGACTGGAGTAAAGACATCGCTACGCCGAATGTTGATTATTTCGCTTTTCATAAAGACGACCTCACCATCTCAGTTGGATGTTGTGGATGGTCTGAATTTGGTGTCACAAATGGCATTTATGAGGGAAGGTTTACTGACCTTGAAATGGCCATTGAAGCCAATGATGGCGAAACCATTCAGGAGTGGGAGCCAATGACGGAAGAAAACTTCAAGTTATTGGAAGGTGCCGAGATGTATGAAATCGGCATTTACATTCCAGAGGTCGAATATTCCAATCCGATTAAAGGAAAGGAATTATCCCTCGAAATCGAATTTGGAGAACTTTCTTGGAAATTCAAGATGAGTGATATGCCAATCGAAGAAATCGGTGATGCTTGTGCAAATCTACCGTTGATTGAGATTGATGCAGAAGTTCGAAGTGATAGGAGGGCCGTTTGATGCAAAGAGATATCGTAGATGAGTTGTACGCAAAGGCATTGAGAAGATACAAAAAATCCCATCCGGATTTTGTGTTTTCAAATGACTTTGCAAACAGACTATGGCTATCCATTCAGGGTAAACTCCAGCATGAAGGCATAAAAGCTGCCGAAGAATATGTGGAAAAGGCAAATCTGCTAAAAGAAAAGGATTTAACCTTATAATTTTAGGAGGTCAGCATGGAAGAAAGAAAAAAGTTTTTAAAAAATCTACAGCCCGGAGATAAAGTTCTATACGTTGTAGATGAATTCGAAGGCCATTCCGAGGATGTAGCAGAAGTAAAAGAGGTTTTTGAAGACCATATCATTATTTCTGTTCCTTGGATTAGTGACCATATCTGGATTGACGATAGAGTTTCAGATATGGTGGAAAAAATTTAATACCTGCAAAGGCGCCCGCACCGAGGGTAGTTTTAACTATTGTTAGACTTCCCATCGGTGGGGAAGTCTTATTCATTAAAGAAAGAAGGTCAAAAATGGAGACGATTAAAGAACTCAGAAACACGCTAAAAACACTAAACGAAAAGCAGCGCAACGAGGTTATGTTAGGAATCGTATCAGATGTAGACGTATCTGTATACGCCAACCCGAAATACGATAGCCTGCAAATGGAAGAGATACGAAAAGGACTTGTTCTTGGGCTTGACGTATCTG
>JAILJP010000095.1 GCA_024694625.1 Lachnospiraceae bacterium
TAAATTGGGTTATATGGAGGAGGTAAACTATGTTTCATAAGAATTGTGGTTTAACAGATGAGCAGGTGGAAAAACTTGCAAAAGAAAAACTGGAAAAGCTTTCTGTAAAAGAGAAGGTATGGTTGCTTCACGGAAATTGGAGGATGATTCGGGATGCCGTATTCTACAAACGCACCTATAATCCGGTGCCCATTGAAACCTTTGGCAACAAAAAAATTGGATTAAAGCCAGTGGGATTTACAGATGGCCCAAGAGGTGTGGTAATGGGAAAATCCACTGCTTTTCCTGTTTCTATGGCAAGAGCTGCATCCTTTGATCGGGATTTGGAAAGAAGAATCGGCGAAGCCATTGGTGTGGAGGCGAGAGCCGGTGGAGCAAATTATTTTGGTGGCGTTTGTGTCAATCTCTTGATGCACCCGGCAGGCGGTCGTGCCCAGGAATCCTATGGTGAAGATCCCTACTTGGTTGGTGAAATGGGAGCTAAGCTGGTAGAAGGGGTACAAAAACATAATGTTATGGCCTGCGTAAAGCATTTTGCCGTCAACAATATGGAAAACAAACGATTTACCGTGGATGTGAATTGTAGTGAGCGTACACTTCGAGAAGTATATTTACCTCATTTTAAAAAGGCAATCGATGCCGGAGCAGCTTCAGTGATGGGCTCTTACAATAAATTCCGGGGAGAACAGGCGTCGGAAAGTTCTCATCTGTTGACAGATATTTTGCGCGATGATTGGGGATTTCAAGGATTTGCCATTACGGACTTTATCTTTGCACTTCGTGATGGTGCAAAAGCATTAAAAGCAGGTATGGATATGGAAATGCCCATACCGGTTCATTTTGGAAATGAATTATTAAAAGCCTATGACGAGGGAAGGATTACGGAAGAAGATATTGACCGTGCGCTACTTCGCAGAATAAAGACACAATTGGTATTTGACAGTGCAAGGGACCCGTTGCCGGAGTACAAAAAGAAAATGATTGCGTCAAAGGAGCATTATGCATTGGCACAGGAAGCGGCGGAAAAATCCATGGTGTTAATCAAAAATAAAAATGTATTGCCCCTGCAGAAAAATATTCAAAGTATTGCTGTAATCGGAAAACTGGGAAATACGGAAAATATTGGAGATCATGGTAGTAGCCGCGTCTATTCTGAGGGAATTGTAACCACCTTAGAAGGACTTCAAAAATATGCAGCACGGGAGGATAGTGAATTAAAAGATGTATTCTATTCCGATGGTTCCAATTTGAAAGAGGCAATGGAGCTGGCACAAAAAGCAGATGCGGTCATTATTGTTTGTGGAAATGACTTCAATGATGAGGGAGAATGTGTTATGCCGGACCCGGACAGTGATTTAAACGCTATTGAATGTATGGCAAATGGATTTTTGAATAATAATCATAAGATTATCGGTAATGGAATGAAAAAAGCAGCCGGTAAAAGCGACCAGGCAGTGGCATCTTACACATCCGGTGATGAAGGCGCTGTGGGTGGAGATAGAAAGTCTTTATCATTAAAACCGGAAGAAATTGAATTAATTCGAGAAGTGGCTCCGTTAAATTCAAATACGGTGGTTTCCTTAGTTTGTGGAAGTATGCTTATGACGAAGGAATGGGAGGATAAGACACCGGCGATTTTATACAGTTGGTATTCCGGAGTGAGAGGAGGAGATGCTCTTGCGAGAATTCTGTTTGGAGAGGTAAATCCTTCCGGTAAGCTTCCTTTTGTGGTTCCACAGGAGGAGTCTCATTTACCACAGGTGGACTTTTGGACGAATTCCATTACCTACGATTTTTATCATGGCTATCGAAAACTGGATCATGAGGGAAATACCCCGGCATATCCTTTTGGATTTGGATTAAGCTATACGACGTTTTCTTATGACAACGTAGCGATAGAGAGGAAAGAAGAGGGATATCAAATTTCCTGCCGCATTACAAATACCGGAGACTATGATGGAGCTGAAGTGGCACAGGTATACGTTAGTATGCCTCATTCGAAAGTGGAGCGTCATGTGAAAAAACTTTGCGGATTTGAAAGGGTATGGCTTTCAAAACACCAGACAAAAGATGTTAGCATTTTTGTACCAAATGAAGAACTTATGTACTTTGATGAAGCTTCAAATGAATGGATTTTGGAAGATACTGAGTATGAATTTAAAATTGGACCAAATTCCGGAGAATTATATGATAGAATTAAGGAGGACTAGTTGAACGATTAAGGAAGGAAAAAGATTATGAGCGTGACTGAAATTCTGGATTTGGTGAAGAAGCGTGCAAAGGAAGATGAAGCTTTTCGACAGGCTTTGTTACAGACAGCCAAAATGGAAAAGCCGGTGACGGAGTTTTGTAAAATCTGTACGGAGCATGGATTTGAACTGAGTGCTTTTGAACTGGTGACTGCCGGAGAGGATGCTTATGCCACCATGAAGAGAAGTACCAATGGCGGTGGAGAGAATTCTCCTCTTTTAGAAGAGGCAGATGATTTGTACGGCATGTTTTTGCTGGAATTAGAATAAGAAAGAAGTATCCGAGTATATGTTACTCGGATGCTTTTATTATATAGAAGTGGAGATTATGTAATATGAAAAGCAAGGGTTCAGGGAAGAAGTTTCTTCCCATTACACTTGGAATACTGTTGGTTTTAGGAATTGCATCTTTTGGAAATGATTCCGATGTGCAAAAAACAAAAACGCAACAGGAATCTTATGTAGAAGAAAGTGCGTATTCTACAAGCCGTGATACAGTAATTTCGGAAAGTAATACAGAAGATGAGACGGTTACCTCAACTACAAATCGTTCGTCTGACACGGAAGAAGTATTATCTTCAAATGGTTCCGATCGTGGCTTTGATTATGCATCTCTTCCGGAATATACGTCCTCTCCTTATGTAGAAGTAAATGGAAATGTTCCTTTTTTTATCGCAGATGAGCTTACCACAGAAAGCTATGAATCCTATGGAGCACTGGATTCTCTTGGCAGATGTACGACAGCCTTTGCATGTATCGGTACAGATTTGTTTCCAACGGAGGAACGTGGAAAAATCGGAGAGGTGAAACCCACCGGATGGCATACCGTAAAGTATGCCGGAATCGATGGAAATTATTTATATAATCGTTGTCACTTGATTATGTACGCTATGACGGGAGAAAATGCCAATGAACGAAATCTCATTACCGGAACCCGTTATATGAATACACAAGGGATGCTACCTTTTGAAGAAAAGACTCATGATTACATAGAAGCCACCGGAAATCACGTGATGTATCGGGTGACACCGGTATTCGTGGAAGATGAGCTTTTGGCTAGAGGCGTTTTGATGGAAGCTTATTCTGTGGAGGATGAAGGTGCAGGAATCTGTTTTTGCATCTTTTGCTATAATGTTCAACCCGGAGTAACGATTTCTTATGATACGGGAGATAGTAGCGGACCGGAATTTCTGGGTTCAAATCAGAACAATGAGTCAAATCCTTCCGGTCAAACAAATTCCGTGAATGCTTCTAATGAAAATACCGTTATTTCTACAGATTATACTGCGCAGCCCACGGAGGCAGCTTATATTGGAAATAAGAATACCGGAAAGTATCATAGAGCGTCTTGTTCCAGCGTAGGCGATATGAATGAAGAGAATAAAGTATTTTTTACTTCGCGAGACGAAGCAGAAGCCGCAGGATATCAGGCTTGCAAGAGATGTCACCCCTGATTGTTTTTAAAACAACACTTTTTTGATGTTGTGTTGTTCTGTTTCTTATGGACTCTTTATAAAATCATATTGTAAACAAAATGATTTCACATAAGGAGGATGAAACATGAACGCAGATAAAATTTATGCAGAATCAATTGCAAACGAGTATACCCCAAAGGATACATCAAAGGTGGTAGCACTTAAAAAATTAGATAGAAAGGCAAAACGCCCGGCTGAAATCTTTGCCTATAGTTTTGGAATTGGCTCGGCTTTGTTAACAGGAATTGGAATGTGTCTTTCCATGCAGGTGATTGGAAGTGGATATCCCATGTTTGTTTTAGGAGTTATTCTTGGTATCATAGGTATTGCAGGTATTTGTATAAATTATCCATTGTATTTAAAGAAACTGAAACAGGGAAAAGACAAGTACGCTTTTGAAATAGTAGAACTGGCAAAAGAGATTAGCGAAGCGGCAGAATAAGGATGAATAAATCAGAGAGTAAATATTTTAATACGGCAAGAAAATTTGATGATGCTTTAATCTTTTTACTGGAAAAAAAGGATTTGGAGTATATTTCCGTGAAAGAAATATGTGAAACCGCAGGAGTCAACCGATCTACCTTTTATCTTCACTATGAAACTATAGGAGATTTGTTAGATGAATGCATAGAGCAGATGAACCAAAAGTTTCTTTCATTCTATTCAGAGGCTCCAAAGAATTTTTCGGAAAGTATTCAGGAGTATTCATTGAAAGAATTAAATCTTATTACGCCGGAATATTTGCTGCCGTATTTGAAGTTTATTCAGAGCAACAAGCATATTTTTCGTGCGGCATTAAGTCATCCGACCGGATTAAATGCAGAAAAATCATATAGGAAATTGTATAAGCATATTTTTACGCCGATTCTAGAGAGATTTCATTGCCCGCAGGAAATGCATATTTACATCGTCTCTTTTTACATGCATGGCATCATGGCCATTGTAGAAGAGTGGTTGAAGCAGGATTGTAAAACAGAAGTGAGAGCTATCATGCAGTTAATCATAGATTGTGTTTCTCTGAATGATACGAAATTAGTGAAACACAATGATGCTTGATAAAAAATAATAAGCTTGAATTTTGACAGTCGACAGATGTTGGCTGTCTTTTTTTGCAAAAGATTCACTTATCATTTACATCATATTTACTTTCCATTTACTAAGTACAGATAGATTGTACTTATATAGATAGATGGAGTTCAAATCTGGAAATCTGAAAAAAGAAAGTAGGTATATGTTTATGAAAGAAGTTTGTGTTATTACCGGTGGCGGAAGTGGAATGGGACTGGCTGCCGCGAAATATATGAGTAAAGATAAAATCATTATTATTTCCGGAAGAACGCTTTCAAAGCTGGAAGGAGCAGTAAATGAGTTAAAAGAATTGGGTTTTGAGGCATATGCCCATACCTGTGATACTTCCGATCGGGTATCGGTAAAGCTGTTGGCAGAATATGCGGCTTCTTTGGGCGAAATCAAAAACGTGATTAATGCTGCAGGTCTTTCTCCGGCCATGGCGGATTCGGAAAAACTGATTCGGGTAAATGCCTTGGGAACCGTTTACATCAACCGTGAGTTTGCGAAAAAAATGTATTGCGGAAGTGTCATTGTGGATGTTTCCTCAAACTCCGCTTATGTATTACCTAGGTTTTTGATGAGAAAAAAGGTGTATGATTTGGCTGACACAGATGAAGAGTTGTTTGTGAAAAAACTGGTTAAGAGGTCAAACCTTGCCAAAAGCGATTATGAAAAATCCGGATTTGCCTATGCCATGTCAAAGAAGTTTGTTATATGGTATGCGCAAAAATGTGCCTATGAATTGGGAGAAAGAGGAATCAGAGTATGTTCTTTGAGCCCGGGATTAATTGCGACAGATATGGGAAATAAAGAAGCCAAAGAAGGCGGAGACATGTTAAAATATACTGCAGAAAACAGAATGGGAACTCCGGAGGAATTGGGATACGCCATAGCTACTGTTGCAGATGAAAGAAACGGTTATTTGGCCGGAGTGGATGTCTTGGTGGACGGTGGTGCTACCAATGGAAAAATGTTTCAATAATCTCTACTTGAGGAAGAGTGCTTATGAAAAATAATAAAAGAAAAAGAATCAAAGGTTTTGGCTGGATCTATCTGGTGGGAATCGCGGTAGTCATCGGAGGTGTTATGGCCTATGGACTGGTTGCGCAGCTTTTTTTGGGCTTTGATGAAGACAGCGCCCTTTCCATGGTTTGGATGATTCTTCCGATGTCTATTATCTATGCTTTGGCAGTTCGACCGGTGGTCAGTGGAATAACAGAAAAAATGAATCGACTTGCAGAGGGAATGGAAGCTGTCTCCGGCGGTGATTTTGAGTATCAGATAAATACAAAAAAATCCGGTGAATTTGAACATCTCTATCGGCAGTTTAACGCTATGACTCTGGAGTTGAAAAAAACCAGAGAAGAGATGGAAGCCTTTACCAATGAATTTGCCCATGAGTTTAAAACTCCCATTACGGCAATCAATGGTTTTTCCAACTATTTGCAGGAAATGGGGGATGAGATTGACCCGAAGGAGCGAGAAGAATATCTGGGAATGATTTCTTCAGAATCAAAGCGATTGCTTCGGCTTTCCATGAATACGCTTCTTTTGTCTAAAGTGGAAGCTATGCAGGTGGTATCAGATAAAGAGCAGTATGATTTGGCAGAACAGTTGAGACGTTGTTTGATTTTGCTTTCAAAAGAAATGGAAAAAAAGCGGATTGAAATTGAGATGGATGAAGATTTAACCCTTCCCATTTATGCCAATGAGGAATTACTCCAACACGTTTGGATTAACCTTTTAAACAACGCTATAAAGTTTACAAAGGAAAAAGGACATATCACAGTCTCCGGTGGATCAAAGGATAAGTGGATTATTATTCGTATTTCTGATGATGGAATCGGTATGGATGAAGAGACACAGGCTCATATTTTTGACAAATACTATCAGCACGACACCACAGATACCACCAAAGGAAGTGGTATCGGTTTGGCCATAGTAAAACGTATTGTTACCTTGTGTGGTGGAGAAATCAGTGTAGCAAGCTGGGTGGGTGGCGGAAGCTGCTTTACTGTTAAGCTGCCCGGAAAATAATGCTTTGTTTGGAGAATACATATGATAAAAATTCTTTTGGTGGAGGATGAAAAATCCGTTCGTACACTTACAAAAGTAAAATTAAAAGACAAATACGAAATCATAGAAGCTTGTGACGGAGAAGAAGCCTTTGAGGTCTTAGAACATGAAAAAGCCGATCTTATGATTGTGGATATTATGATGCCAAATATGGATGGCTATGAGTTTGTCCAAGAGCTTCGCGCCATGGGTGATGATACTCCGGTAATCATGCTTACTGCTATGGATACCTTTGCCCATAAGAAAAAGGGATATCGACTGGGAATTGATGAATATCTCACAAAGCCAATTGATTACGAAGAGTTAAGCTGGCATATTGAAGCGATTTTACGTCGATACAAAATCAATACGGACAAAGAAATTGTCATTGGTGATTTTTCCATGAACGAAGAAGGAATGAGCGTATCTTTCAATGGAAAAAACATTGATTTTACAGAGACAGAATTTAAGCTATTGTACAAACTGTTATCCTATCCCGGCGTTATTTTTACAAAACAGCAACTGATGGATGATATCTGGGGTTATGATACGGAATCAGATTACAATACTATCAAGGTTTATATCAACCGCCTGCGAAACAAGTTGGAAGGCTGTGAAGCATTTGAACTTGTATCCGTTCGGGGAGTGGGATATAAGGCTGTGATTAAGGTTGAGGAATAGCAATAATAAGGTGGAACATTTCATCAATAGTTACGGTGAGTGTTCCACCATATTTTTTTGCAATTCGTTCCATGGATTTCACCCCGAAACCATGATAATTATGATCGCCTTTGGTGGTTTGGGGAAGTCCACCATTTAAGGAAATGGTATCGTTATAATAATTGTCCGAAGTAATAAAAACCATACCGGATTTTGCCTGAACCTGAACAGAAATAATACGGTCTTCCTGATTGGCTAATTTAATCACAGCTTCCATGGCATTTTCCAAAAGATTTCCAAATAGAGAACAAATATCTCCGGGATCTATGAAGGAAAGAGCTTCTCCATCAATGATTGGAGAGAGGCGAATTCCATATTTTTGACATAAAATACTTTTCTCAGCAAAAATGGTATCTAGAGTGGGATTATTGGTGCGAATGGTATTGTCATAAATGTTGATGAGTTCTTTTAATTCGCCGGTATTTAATGAGTTATCCGACAAAGAAAGCTGGTGGCGCATATCATGACATTTTTCATTGATTAGGTCGATGGTTTCCTTGTTAATCTGAAACTGTTCCTGTTGTTTTTGGTAGAGACTTTCAAATAACAGTTTTTCAGATTCCATTTCAGCAATATTGCTGAGAAAGACAAGAATTAGTAACAAAAATAAACAACATAGAATGGAAAACAGACGAGAGACCGTCGTTAAAGTTTGACTTTCAAATGCATAATAGTCCCGCAAACTGCTTAATAATTCCACAGTAAATAATATAATGAAGGATATAAGAAACAATATGTTCTCAATCTGATTGTTTTCACGACTGGGACGGAAATTTCTCCCGAATAAAAAATAGAATAAAACGTATACAACGATAAATACAGGTATTTGCGATAGGGTAAAAATCAATAGACCACGGGAGGTACCTAAATCAAGGGAAAGGGGAAAATAGGCTCTTATAATCATCACAATTTGAGAAGATATATGTTGAATTAGATAACCTGCTGAAGCACAGAAAAAGATTGTTTTTTTCTTTTCTTTGTACAACAATTGCAGCATTAAAAATGATGAGATAAAAACAAGAAAATAATAAAGTGTATTATAGAGCACAAACTGTTTGGAAAGATATAGTACCCCATACAGGGCGATGGATAGAACATAAAAAGCAGGGGTCAAGATTAGAAGACGTAATTTATAGTTGCTTTTTGGCTGCAAAGTGCTTGTAAACAGCAATGCTCCAATCAGAATTTGGAGAAAGAATAAATTGGAAAATGCGCCAATCAGTGAAAGCATTATAATCCTCCTTTGGAGTACCAGATGGATAATTGTTCTAAGAATTCTTTTCGTCTTGGCCGGGAAATGGCTAAAATATCATTTCCGACTTTGACTTCAAATCCCTTTACCCAGTCGATATGAGCAGGGTTTACCAAATAACAATTGTTACAACGAATAAAGTTTGGAAATTTGGCTGCTGTTTCGGAAAGTGAACCTCGTACAGAGAATTCTTTGGATTCCAAATGATAGGTCAGTGTATGCCCATGAATTTCAATATAACAAATATTATTGGTGCGAAAACGTTGGAATTCATTTGTGCCGGTAATCACTACTTCGTCGTTTTGATTTGATTCAATAGCATAAATGGCCCGTTTTAACTTAAATGAAAAATCCGAGTAGGAAATGGGTTTAACAATAAAGTCTAAGGCATTTACGGAATAGCCTTTAATGGCATACTGGGCCATATTTGTAACGAAAACCAAAACAACTCTCTCATCAATCTTTCGTAGCTTTTCTGCGGTAATCATTCCATTTTGCAGTGGCATTTCAATATCCATAAATACTAGGTCGCAGGATTGATAGTTGTCTAAAAAGGACAGACCATCTTCGTAGGTCTTAATCTGAAAATGTATATTATTGGAAGTACCATAACGCTGCAGATAATTCGACAGGGATTCTGCAGCTTTTTTGTCGTCTTCCACAATAGAAACAGTAATCATAATTCCTCTTTTCTAAGCCCCTTTTTATTATTTATCATACTATATTTTTAAATTCCTAGGAATACGCAATCTACGACCTGTAGTGACAGGATACGCCAAAATCATAGAAAAAAGAGGAGGGCAAACATATAGTCTGAGCAATAGGAGGTTATACAAATATGAAAAAGAAAATGTCAAACAAAACCTATCGACGGATTATGATTCCCGTCGTGGCATTACTTACGTTGGTATTGATTGCCCTCAATGCTGTGTGTATTAAAATGCCATCTTTGCTGGATACCTATGTGGCTTCCGGTGAAAACCAGGTGAAAAACAAAGGCGAGGCAGTATCGTATTATGAAAAGAAATATGATACAGCCGAGGAGGCGAAAGAAGCTGGCTACGAGGTTGCAGCAAAGGTGCAACAGGAGGGAAGTGTACTTTTAAAGAATAACGGTGTTCTTCCCTTAGCAAAAGATGAGAAAGTAAGACCTTTTGGCTATGCTTATTTACAACCGTCATATGGTCAAAACACATCCGGTGGTTCTGCAAAGTGGGTAGTGGATCCAATTACTCCGGAACAGGGTTTGGATGGTTTTCAAATTGATTCTGATACAAAAGAATGTATGGAGTCTGTAAAGGAGCCGGATATTACTGTTGAAGCAGAGGGCACAAAAGTTGCCGGACAAGGGGACTCCATGCTGGGTGGAGATTGTAAACTCTACGAGTACAATTCATCAATCTATGATGATTTGGAGAAAAAAGATGAAGTGGGGATTGTATTTTTATCCCGTTCCGGACAGGAAGGCACGGATATGAAATATGATGCTTATGAAGATGGAACACCTCATTATCTTGCCCTTTCTCAGGATGAAAAAGACAGTATTAAAAAGGCAAAAGAGGTATGTGAAAAGGTGGTCGTTGTTTTGATTAGTTCAGCAACGATGGAACTGACGCCCATTACCTCCGGAGATTTAGAAGTGGATGCTATTCTTTGGATGGGTCATCCGGGAGAAAGAGGATTAGGTCAGCTTCATGGATTACTGTGTGGTGATATTAATCCCAGTGGTAGAAGTGTAGATACTTATCTTATGGATTTAACAAAGGATCCAAGCTTTCAGAGTATTGGTGTGAATACCTACAGTAATATTAAAAGTCATAAGGCTGGATTTATGGGAGATGCAATAGAGGAGATAGACGCCACTTATAATGAATATATGGAAGGCGTTTACATGGGATATCGTTACTATGAGACTGCAGATGCAGTGGATGAATCCTTTGATTATGATAGTACGGTTTTATATCCTTTTGGATATGGGTTATCCTATACATCTTTTGAACAAACTTTGGATTCCATTTCCTTTGACGGAAAAGAGGTAGTGGCACAGGTTACGGTGAAAAATACCGGAGACGTTGCAGGAAAGGATGTTGCTCAGCTTTATATGACTGCGCCATATACGCAGATGGATGTGGAGTATAAAATAGAAAAACCGGAAGTGAGCTTAATAGCCTTTGATAAGACAAAAGAACTTGCACCGGGAGAAAGTGAAACCCTTTCTTTAAAAGCAGATACTGATTACCTGTCTTCTTATTGCTATACAAGGGACAATGGAGACGGTACAACAGGATGTTATGTATTAGAAGCGGGAGATTATACCATTTCACTTCGAAACAATTCCCATGATGTGATTGCGGAACAACAAATTACTGTGCCGGAAACCATTTGGTACGACGGAAGTACAAAAGAGGCTGTTCGTAGCTCCGATGAAAAGGCGGCAACTAATCTTTTTGCAACCATGTCTGATTATATGAATACAGAATCTACCATATTATCAAGAAGTGATTGGTCAAACACTCAGCCAAAGGCAGCAGAGAATAAAACAAAAGAAATCAGTGATGAATATGCTTCTTTGTTGGGCACTGAAATTACCTTTGACCCGCAAACAGACGAAACCCTAGGAAATGTAGAAGGTTCTTTGATTTATCATGAGGAAGCACCTACTTCAAATGCGGATAATGGATTAACCCTTTCCGATTTAAGAGGAGCGGATTTTGATGATGAAAGATGGGATCTGCTTTTGGATCAGATTGATTGGGAAAAGGACAAAGCAAACATTATTGCCAACTTCTCAGGAGCGGCATATATAACCTACGCCATTGATTCTATTGGGCTTCCGTCCACAGCAGAACCGGACGGCGCAAATGGTTTAAAGATTTCAGGTACTGGGGATGGTGGATATGATATGACCAAGAGTTCTTCTTTTGGCTTTGCACCATTAATGGCTTCGACCTGGAATACAGATCTTTTATATGAAATCGGAAATGCTTTTGGACAGGAGTCCTTAATGCATAATATTAATGGATGGTATTGCCCTGCTATTAATCTTCATCGTTCACAGTTTTCTGGAAGAATTTTTGAATATTATTCCGAAGATCCTTTGCTTTCAGGAAAACTGGCAGCTCGAGTAATCAGTGGAGCCGGCGATGCAGGAATGTTTTGTTATGTAAAACATTTCGCATTAAATGAAACGGAAACCGCAAGAGATGCCATGATTGCTACATGGGCGGATGAGCAGACCTTGCGTGAAATCTACCTGCGACCTTTTGAAATTGCCATGGATGAAGCTGTTTCTACATTAAAATATGTGGAAAATGGTGAATTAAAGGAAAAAGAGTTCAAATCAGCGACTGCTGTAATGGCAGCGCAGTGTTGCGTTGGTACTGTTGTTGGAGAATGTAATCGTACTTTATTGGTAGACTTATTACGTGATGAATGGGGCTTTGAAGGTATGGTAGTTTCCGATTATTGGGTTTGGGGCTTAAATAACCTTCGCGATTATGCTCTTCGCAGTGGATGCGACACCTATTTGTGTATGAATATGCCCGATGCATGGAGCGTAGAAGATTACGATAGTCCAACAGCAAGATGGGCAATGCGTGCAGCAATTAAAAATATATGTTATACGGTTGTAAATTCTAATACCTTTGAAGGAGCGGCACCGGGCGATGTAATTACAAAGTCTACGCCGTTGTGGAAATATGCTCAAATCATCATGGATATTGTTTTGGTGGCTGTCATTGCACTTCTAATAATGCTGATGATACGTCGCCAGAAAGATGAAAATATTCATCCGGATTTGTACAAGAAAAAAACCAAAAAAGAAAAAATAAAAAAATAATTATTTACTTTCGCTTTACTCAGTGGTTCTATCCTTATCTCATCGATTAACCAAATAATAGGAGGAATCATTATGAGTAAAGCAAAACGTAAAATATTAGTTACAGGGGCAGCAGGATTCTTAGGAGGAACCGTTTGCCGTCAGTTAGTAGAGCGGGGGGATGATGTAAGAGCCTTCGTTTTGCCCAATGATCCTGCAATGAAATTTGTCCCTGCTGAGGCAGAGGTATGTGCCGGGGATTTATGTGATAAGAAATCATTGGAAAAATTCTTTACTGTAGAAGAAGGTGTGGAAACCATTGTGCTTCATATTGCCAGTATCGTTTCTGTAAATCCGGAATATAATCAAAAAGTCATTGATGTAAATGTAGGTGGCACACAAAATATTATCGACCTTTGTCTTTCACATCCGGAATGCAAAAAATTAGTATATTGCAGTTCCACGGGAGCAATTCCGGAATTGCCGGAAGGAGAGGCCATTAAAGAAATTTCCAAGTTTAATCCCGATAAGGTATTGGGATGCTATTCCCAGAGTAAGGCGATAGCTACACAAAAGGTATTGGATGCAGTACGAGATCAGGGATTAAATGCCTGTGTGGTTCACCCCAGTGGAATTATGGGACCGGAAGATTTTGCAGTAGGAGAGACCACAGGTACTTTGATTAAAATCATCAACGGAGAAATGCCTGCAGGAATCGATGGTTCTTTCAACCTTTGTGATGTAAGAGATTTAGCAGCGGGAACCATCGCTGCCATTGATAAAGGAAGAAAAGGTCAGTGCTATATTTTGGGAAATAATCCTGTTTCTTTCCGTGATTTCTGTAATATGGTAAGTGATGAAAGCGGATGTAAGCCGGTAAAGATGTTTTTACCTATTTGGGCGGCAAATCTGATGGGAAAAATGATGGAGAAAAAGGCAAAGAAGAAAGGTACAAAGCCTTTGCTTACCACCTTCTCTGTCTATAATTTGGCAAGAAATAATACCTTTGATTCTTCCAAGGCAAAAGAAGAACTTGGATATACTACCCGTTCTTATGAGGAGACCATTCATGATGAAGTTGCTTGGTTGAAGGCATCCGGAAAGATTGCCTAAACAAACGCCTTCTTAAATTCT
>JAILJP010000112.1 GCA_024694625.1 Lachnospiraceae bacterium
AACATCTTTTCCAAACTGTGCCATAGAATAATCTTTTAAGACAGTAAATAGTTTCGGTCTTAATTGGTCTGTTTTTGAATTCATTTTATACTCCTCGCTTGTGAATTTACCCCCAAACATTTCTATTATAGCGGCAAATGAAGGATTTACAAGAAAATTGAACAAAATCCTTGCTAAAGTATTGTATATTTTTAAAGGCATTTCGTAGCAAAGTAGTATTGCTATCAATAGAAGCAGATGATATAATATTGCTAGCAATATTGGCGGGTTTGTGAAATATTACGACTTGAATCTCATAGGATCGGATGGTATATTTTTATATATTTCACAGTGAGTAGTGGTGAAGGAGTGTGGCGCTATGACAGATAGTGAAAAAATTGATTTAATGCTTCAAAAGATGGATTCTATGGAGACCAAGATGGATTCTATGGAGACAAAGATGGACTCTATGGAGACAAGAATGGATTCCATGGAAACAAAGATGGATTCTATAGAGACAAGAATGGATTCTCTGGAAACTGAGATGACAGATGTTAAGCTGACGATTGAAAATGAAATCAGTCGCAACATGAAAATCATCGCTGAGGGACATTTGGACTTGTCCAGAAATCTTCATGATGCTATGAAACCGAATAATGCCCTTGAAATGGTGATGGTTCAGGTTAACATTTTGGAAAGTAAAGTGAGAGATTTGGAAAACACAGTTAAAACGATTGCGTGATTATATAAGCTTCACATATTATATGTGAAGCTTTTTGTATGAGTCTAGGGAAATGAGGGAGTTATATGTCATCAAAATATATAAAAGGATATACGGACAAGAAATCAATTGAATATATTAAGAACAATTATGATCAGGTAAGCCTACGAATGCCAAAAGGGGAACGGGAAAAATATAAGAATTTGGCAGAAGCTCAAGGGAAGAGTTTGAATCAGTTGATTATAGATCTTTTGGATGATGAAGTGCTACGAGAAGCAAAGGAAAGTAAGGATAAACGTATTGTTGCTTATGCCAAAGAGATATTGAAAACCAAGAGGCAATAAAAAATGAAGAGAAAAAGTCTGTAAAATCATAAATTTCCTTATTGACTTCCCTTGACAAGTTGTTCTATAATGTACGTTGCACTATTGTGGAAGAGTAGGACAATTATGCCCTTTTTTAAGACGGATAGATGCGCACAAATTCTAGGTAATTACTTAATTTACTGGAAAAATAAAATCGAGAGGTGAAACGTCAATGGAGAAAAACAGAATACACCCTGTCAAAGCCGGCAAGGGTATCCGTATGAGTTATGCCAGACAGAAGGAAGTTCTTCAAATGCCAAACTTCATCGAAGTTCAAAAGGACTCTTACCAGTGGTTCTTGGATGAAGGCTTAAAAGAGGCATTTCAGGATATCTCTCCTATTACTGACCACGCTGGTCATTTTAGTCTGGAGTTTTCGGATTTTACACTCTGCAAAGAGGATGTGAAGTACACGATCCCTGAGTGTAAGGAAAGAGATGCAACATATGCAGCTCCTTTAAAGGTTAAGGTACGCCTTTACAATAAAGATACCGATGAGATGACGGAGAAAGAAATCTTCATGGGCGATTTGCCTTTAATGACAGAGACCGGAACCTTCGTTATTAACGGTGCTGAGCGTGTTATCGTATCACAGCTTGTTCGTTCCCCTGGTATTTACTACGGAATCGACCATGATAAGATCGGTAAGACACTTTATTCTTGTACCGTAATTCCCAACCGTGGTGCATGGTTAGAGTATGAAACAGACTCTAATGATGTCTTTTTCGTGCGCGTAGACAGAACTAGAAAGGTGCCGATTACTGTATTAATTCGTGCGCTTGGTGTTGGTACAAACAATGAAATCATTGAGCTCTTCGGTGAAGAACCCAAGATCTTGGCTTCCTTTGCAAAGGATCCTTCTTTATCAGAAATGGATTCTCAGGGTAGCTACGAAAAAGGTCTTTTGGAATTATACAAAAAGATTCGTCCCGGTGAACCTCTTACCGTTGATTCAGCTCAGAGCTTAATTGACGCAATGTTCTTTGATCCTCGTCGTTATGACTTGGCTAAGGTTGGACGTTACAAATTCAATAAGAAATTAGCTTTAAAGAATCGTATCAAAGGAAAGGTTTTAGCTGAAGATGTTATTGATGCATCTACAGGTGAAATCATTGCAGAAAAAGGAACAAAGGTAACCAAGGAATTGGCTGACCAGATCCAGAACGCTGCGATTCCTTACGTTTGGATTCAGACAGAAGAAAGAAACGTTAAGGTCCTTTCCAACATGATGGTTGACATCAAGAACTATGTAGACTGTGATCCTGAAGAATTAGGAATTCACGAATTGGTTTATTATCCTGTTCTTGCAACTATCTTAGAAGAAAACACTACAAAAGAAGATATCGAAGAAGCAATCCGTCGAGATATTGCTGATTTGATTCCTAAGCATAT
>JAILJP010000005.1 GCA_024694625.1 Lachnospiraceae bacterium
AGCTCACTTTAAAGCGCTCGGCTCACCTTGAGTTCTGAGAAAGCACATATTTAATTTACTCAAGTCTTTGTCAGGCACACATCTTGCGGCAGAAATGTAAATTCTTGTACGAACACAAAAGAATAAAAGATGCGAGTATAGTATCTAGAGTTTCTTCATCCGCAGACAAAGCAGCAAGCGGGTGGGACAGCCCCAAGGGGGATATTAAAAAAACGGTGAATGGTAATAACCCAGCTCGGGGGTTTTGCCTTACGAAAGTTCTACGCTGGCATTTCTAAGGGTGCAATACTTTGACCCATTCTCTTCATAGGTATCAAATGTGCCTACTACCGTAATCTTGTCTGAAGTCGTTAAAGAGTCCATAAGTTCTATAGAGGCTTCATCAGGAATAAATTCTACTCCCTGGGCGCAACAAGCAGTGGCATCCTGAACAATGCAGGCGTAATAGGTGATGTCCTGAGACTCATCATAATAATTGTTGTAAAAGCCCATCATCTTTATGGTTTTCCCAACATAACCATCCGGTGCATACATCATATTATAGACTTCGGAATACACCATCGTAGAGGAAAGCTTGGTCAAATCCACATCAACAGAGGCTAAATTAGAGTTTTTTTTTGCGCATCGTCGCTATCAAGAGATGCTGTAATTTCTTCTCCCAATGCCTGTTTTAAAATAGATAAATTATCCTTCATAACGGATAAATAGGACATTCCATTTTCCACATCATCAGAGGTGGTGGACTGCATGGAATTCATGGTAAGAATCTGCTGGTTTTTATTTGTGGTACTTTCCACAATGGTTTCAGCTATCTTTCCGTCGCTTCCGTCAATGATTAATACGGCAGGCAAAGACAATTCGTCCACCTTTTGTGCCAAAAAAGTAACGGTTTCAAAGCTGGCTTCTGTTTCTGCGGAGCATCCCACAAAAGCTGCATAATAATCCAAATCATAATCGTCTACCATATAACGGAAGGGGAAACGGTCCCCAAATAAAATGGCATTTACCTGTTTTTCGGAAATTGCTGCCTCGTAATCCTGATCTAACGCAGACAACTGTTCCTTATAAGATGTGGCATTTGCAGAATATTCCTGAGCATTTGCCTGATCTAAGTTGCAAAGAGCTTCTTCAATCTTATCTACAATCTTTGAAGCATTTCTTAAAGAAAGCCAAACATGCTCATCATATTCCACTTCCTCTTCTTCTCCTTCTTCGCCTTCTTCTTCCTCAGCCTGCATTCCTTCTACAACTTCTTCCTCGCTAACGGAGTCTCCCAAGACTTCCATAAGGTTGATAACCTGCATATCTTCATTTACTGCTTCTGCCAAAGCGTCATCTACCCATTTATCTGATTCTCCCCCCACATAAATAAACAAATCACAAGTCGTTATTTTCAGTACATCTTCCGGTGATGGTTCATAAGAATGCAAATCCACACCATTGTCCAAAAGCATGGTTACCTCTGCATTTTCTGTCTGATTTCCAAGAACATTCATCACCCAATCATACTCCGGGAAAATGGTGGTAACGATTTGAATCTTATCACTGCTTTCTTCAGCACTTTTCGTACTTGTACCACATCCTGAAAACAATCCCAACGTAAGTACTGCTATGATTAATAAGCTAATATATTTTTTCAAAACAATTCCTCCTAAATTACGTACATCATCTAGTTTTCATATCAGATACATTTCAACGGTTTAATCGCACTTTTTGCGCCACCAAAGAATTTATAGTTGCAAAAGATTCAAAACAAATCACCACAGACACAATAGTAAGGGTCAATGCCGTCATGTCAATTGGTACAAAAGCCCCGTCTCCTATTTGGTGTAACGTCTGTTCACATACCTGCAAACAAGCACAGATGGGACAATCCCCATCATTACAATGATGCGTGGATTCGAGAATTACAAAAAAGGAGAAAAACAAAACAGTTGCAACTAAAACAACCACAGTAATCCATGAATAGATTTTCTTAATGTTCATATTATCTCCTTCCTTTCGTATTTTATGTTATTAGCTGTTTGCACATTCCTCACACAATCCGTAAAACACAGTTCGGCGAGGATCCATGCGGAATTTATGTTCTTTATATAAGTGCTTCTGCATTTCTTCCACTTCATCACAGTGTAAATGAATAAGCTTTCCACAGCATTCACACTTACAGTGAAAACAAACATGAATATTATCCGAGTCCTCTTCGCCCACGTATTCAAAGCAGGCCGGAGAATTTCCATCGATAATATATTTATTGATGACACCTTCGTCTACCAAACTTTCCAACTGACGATACACAGTAGATTGTCCAATAGATGCCCCCTGGTTTTTGAAATAATCACATACGTCACTAGCCGTAATATGACTTCCGGAAGCGTTTTTGAAGTATTCCACCAAAATGTCTTTTTGCTTTGTTTTATACTTTGATCTGGAATTCATGCTCTTTCCCCTCATATAAATATCTACATAGAATTCTGGTCTACAAATAAAAATGGGAACGATTCTCAATTTGAGAACCGTTCCCAATTATAGCAACCCCATTTTCTTCTGTCAACAAAAATGAGAATGATTCTCATTTTCCTACTCCAATGTCATCTGAGAAGTCTTTTCCGTAATAATCTGAGCAGTTCTTGCTGCACCAAACTGACTCCAGAAATCTTCCTGTTCTGTCATCACACCACCGGGTAATTCTACCGGATAAGAAATATCTTCTGCAGCTGTGTCATATGACAGGTTGTATCCACCTACATCAGAATATCCGTTGTAAAGGATTCTGGTGGCTTCAGATAAGTTACATGCCTGATTTCCATCTGCCACATCTCCCATTTCGTAAGTACCAAATGTAGTAATGGTCGTATTGGCTACCAGCATATCGTAAGCAAAGCAGGCTTCTGTCTTTGTCAATTTATAGGTTCCATCCTCGTACAAAGATAACTCATATTCATTGTAGTTGACTCCGCCCATTTCATTATCTACATTTTCACCATAAATATAGATTCCACTTAAAGTAGCACTTTGAGAACCGGAACCACCTCCGAGAAGTTTACCTCCAAAAATGCCTGCACATAAACTAATCAAAACTGCAATCACTACAATCACAACCACTTTGCTCTTTTTCACGATATCATCTCCTTCTTCCTCTTCCTTCTTGGGAAGGGTTTTTACATAAGCGATATGACGAATCAAAGTTCTGATAATCAAGAACAAGCATATCGCGCCTACCACTACATCCAAAACAATCAAAGCAATCTGCCAAAGGGGCATTGCCTCTTTTACTACACCGTCATCCGATACACTATCCATGGCGTTGGATTTTGCTACTGCGTAGATCACATTCTTCGCAGCACGCTGTACATTTGCCATAACAGTTGCATTGGTGGTCCAATCCACAACAGAACCATCCTCTTCTTCATAGGCTGAAATATCCCAGAAAGAGCTGTTTGTATTCAACCAAAGGTCGGTTCCTGCAGCCAGACCGGAAATCATGTCCTGATAGAACATTGCTGCCACAGAAGCCTGGTCAGTGATAACCACACCTTCAAATCCCCATTCATTTCTTAAAATGTTTGTCAGCAAACCTTTGTTGGCACCGGACCATACTGCACCGGTTCTGGACATGGCATCCATAATACCTGTGGTATTTCCTATAGCAACCGCGCCTTCAAAACCTTTTAAATAAATCTCGCGAATGGACTGTTCATTTGCAAAGATACATCCTGCATGACGATTGGTTTCCTGATCATTAAGTGCAAAGTGTTTTGCATAGGTTAAAACTCCGCCTTCTCTGGCGCCTTTAATCTCGTATCCGGCCATTATTCCGGAAATATATCCGTCTTCTGAGAAGTACTCAAAGTTTCTTCCCGAATAAGGGGAACGATGAATATTACAGCCGGGAGCATACCATCCGGATACACCGGTTGCTACAGAATCTTCACCAATCATATGTCCCATTTCTTCAATCAAATCACGGTTCCAGGTAGATGCCATTACTACTTCTACCGGATAGGCAGTGGCACTTTGTCCACCTACCAATGTACCGGAAATACCGGAAGGGCCGTCTTTATCTGTGGTAGAGGGAAGTCCGATAGCATCAATACTAATGGTGGCATATCCACCCTGACGAACCAACTGCATTGCCTTTTCAGCAGGCAGTGCTTCTACCAATTCCATCCAGATATCATCCGAATATTCCGCATCCTTTGCACTAGCCACATTGGCATCCGTCGACTGTTCCCACAGGCTTTCTTCAGAAGTGGCATTTAACACTTCGTCACTTCGAATCCAGTTCAAGTCAGAAATCAAGGTATCCGGTGCCGTCCAGCTTCCATCCTGATATGTAGTGGGATAGGTACCAGTCCAGTCACTTCTGGAAAGATAGGTAAAGCTTTCATCATAGTATTTTACATCTGTCTGTTCCATTTGATTTGTCACTTCTGCACCTGTTTCTTTGGAAGTAGCATAGGTGGTTCCATCAAATTCTGAAACTGTAACTTTGGATGTAAGCGTATCATTTCCCTCTTCATCCATTCCGTTTTCCGTCGTATAACCCTTCGCAGTCAAAATATTATTGACTGCTTCATGAGCGTCTGTTGCGGCAGTAAAATAGTAATCTCCCGCATCTAAAATATAAGTCTTGGCATTGTTGGAATCGTAAGCTTTCATGCTGTCCTTTTCCACAGAAACCGTTACTGTCTCGCTTTCGCCGGGAGCAATCTCTCCTGATTTTGCAAATCCTACCAATTCCACGGAGGATTTCTCCACTCCGTTTTCTTTATCATAGTCTGTGTAAGGAGACTGCATATAGATTTCTACTACATCTTTTCCTGCAACGTCTCCGGTATTTTTTACATTTACACTGATTTCATAGGTATCATCCGTTTCTTCTACTGAATAATCGGACCATTCAAAATCTGTATAAGACAATCCGTATCCAAAAGGAAACTGTACCGTAGATGCATAATCATACTCTCCGGCATTTCCCGTACCCATGACTACGTCTTCATAACGGGTTTCGTAGTAACGATATCCTACATAAATACCTTCTGAATAAACGATATACTTATCATAGGTATCATTTCCATCTTCATCCTGTCCATTTACACTGTTCACAATACTGTAGTCTCCCAGGTTTGTAGCGGAAGGAGCACTTAAAGAATCATAAGCATATGTATCTACCAAATGTCCGGAGAAATTGGTGTTTCCGGCAATGGCTTCTGCAATAGCGTTGATTCCGGTTTGTCCGACTCCACCAACCCATACACAAGCCTTTATATTGGCATATGATTCATCTTCTAAAAATCCCAGCTCCATGGCATTGTTGGAATTTAAAATAACGACAACATTGTCAAAATTCTCACAGGCCATGGAAAGCATATCCAGCTCATTGTTATCCAGTTCCAAATACTGATATCCACTTTCCAAAGCTTCCATAGGGATATCAGAAGATTCTCCACCACTACGTCCGATACAGACAATAGCTGCATCATTGTAGTTTGAAAAGCTGTCTATCACCTCATCTGTGTAAACGGAAACAGGGACTTCATTGACTTCAAAAGCGCCTTGTCCGGTTTCATCCGGTACAGCTTTTCGATAGTCTTTTCCGGCTCCGGTTTCATAGAAATCCCAAAGCGTATCGTTGACTTCAAATCCACTTTCCTCAAAAGATTCCTTTAAAGTCGCTACAGTCTGGGTATTCACAGAGCCTGACCCGCTTCCTCCATATACAAAATCAACAGAGTCATGTCCAAAGAGTGACACCTTTGCCCCTGCTGCAAGAGGAAGTCCGCCATTATTTTCCAGCAGCACCATTCCCTCTTCTTCAATTTCCTGACAAAGCGCTTCGGACTCCTCTGAAGTCACTGTGCCGGACCCACTGGTGTAGACTGTGATTAAATCTTTATAGGTATATGCAAAATAATTGCCGATACCCAAAGCCACAATCAAAACACCGCATACAACATAGGTCAAAATTGCCTTTGTCATACTAAATGGTTTGTTCATAAGTTTTTCCTCCCTTTTTTTGATATAAAAAACATATCAAAAAAGCCAACCCAAATGTTTGGGTTGGCATAGATGACAAAAAACTGTCATAATTGGCAATCTGTAATTTTAAGAAAGGATGGTTTACACTGTCGATTCTTTTTGTTCCTGTTCCCGAAGTTCATACAGTCGCAAAAACTCTGCCGGCATGGGGAGTAGAATTTGCAATGTAAAACTGTTGTTTTTCGCTCCACACACCAGGGAGCCACCATATTTTTCCACGATATGACGCATACTTTTCATGCCATATCCATGATAGGCTTTATTTCGCTTCACGGTAACCGGAAGTCCGTTTTCAAATTTTAATTCTCCCTGACAGTAGTTTTCCGTCTGAATACTTAGAAACTCTCCAACTGCTTTTATGGAAAGACTTATAACTCGCTTATTTACATCCTTGTATTTGCTGACAGTTTCAATGGCATTATCCAGGGCGTTTCCCAGTAAAGCATAAATGTCCAGTGTACTCATAAAATCCAAATGACTGGCATCGCAGATACAGGACAGACGAATATTTCGCTTCTCGCAGTTTAAACTCTTTTCCGAAAGAATGGTATCCACCACCTCATTTCCAGTATTTAAAACAGAATCATAAATCTCTATGGCCTCTTCCAGTTCTTTGATGTAGGCGCTTCGCTCTCCCTCATCCACCTGTTCCAATGCATTTATCTGATGTTTTAAATCGTGACACTTACTGTTAATCACATCAATGTTTTCTTTGGAAAGCTCATACTGACGTTTTCTCTCATATAAAAGCTGTTCAATAATCTCTTTTTCCTGATTCAGCATATGGATTCTCCCAAAAGAAAATCCCACAGACAAAACCAAAACACAGACAATAATATCCACGATTCCGCCAAGGGTATTGGGCGTATCATAGTCCATTCTTCCTGCGGTAAAAATGGTCTGACACATAAAGGTACACACAATCAGCATAAAAAGCATACCTGCCATAATAATAAGATTCTGAGGCGTATCAAAAAAAAGCCCTTCCGGGTAGGAATCAAAGAAATGATGAAAAATCAGATACACACCGGCATACAAAAGCATGGTGGAACCAATACAAATTACTACATACAAAAAAATATGATTGGTTAAATCCATCCATCTTCGTTTTGCCAGCCACTCGTTAATAAAAACAAACTCTATATGCTGCAGGGCATACCCCATGGTACATACAAAAAGCGCATCCGCTTTGGACAGTTTATAGCATAACAAAATAATGATGTAAGCGAACGCCACCAGCAAGCAATACC
Source organism: Lachnospiraceae bacterium (assembly GCA_024694625.1). Classification (GTDB taxonomy): domain Bacteria; phylum Bacillota; class Clostridia; order Lachnospirales; family Lachnospiraceae; genus JAILEN01. The sequence continues at coordinate 7,290 of JAILJP010000005.1, forward strand.
AGCCGGAGTTTAAAATAATGGTAAGCAGCCCCATTTTCGAAAAAGAAAAGCGGTTTAAAATCACAATCGGATAAAAAAGAGAGATGCAGGCTAAAACCACGCCGGATGCCACTGCCATTTTCCAAAAGTTTTCTTTTCGTTTGGAAAACATGGTTCCAAATAAATGGACTGCCAGAAGGAGTTCCGCTACAAAACGGATTTCTTCAAAACAATCCAAAAATGTAATCTCTATCATAGACTCATCCCTCCCACATATCTGGCATAGGCATCCATAAAGGAATTCTTTCTGTTTCGACTAATGGAAAGTTTTTCATTTCCCACTGTCACCTCATTGGAGCGAATAGACTTCACATAGGCAAGGTTCACAAGAAAACTCTGGTTGCACCGGAAAAAATTCATGCTCTCCAGTTCATTTTCAATTTCTTTCATGACTCCTCGGGACTCGAACACTCCCTGCTTGGTGTGAAATTGCAGATAATGACTCACCACTTCAATATAATAAATATCGGAAATCAAAATAGGGACCTTTCCATCCTCTGTTGTGTTTAAAAGCATCTGCTGCTTTTCATTCTGACGAATGTAGCGCAGAGCTTTATGCATCTTTAAGGAAAAGTCCTCATAAGTAATGGGCTTAAGCACATAGTCAACGGCTTCCACCTCATATCCGTGAATGGCATACTGTGCCATATTGGTTATAAACATAATGACCGCTTCTTTGTCATATTTGCGAATCTCTCTGGCGGTTTCTATTCCATTGCGTCCAGGCATTTCCACATCCAATAAAAAAAGATCAAATATATGATCTTTTTCTTCCATAATCCGCTTTTTCTCGAAGGCATTCAAAAAAGCGTCACCGCTTTCAAAACATTCCACGTCGGTGACAATCTCGTTTTCTTCTTTAAAACGATTCATGAATTCCATCAAGAGATGGGTCATATTCTTTTCATCATCAATAATTGCTGCTCTCATACTTCCTCGTAAAGGTTCTACACTCCGGTAATCACCTGCTCTGCCAAAGTTGCAATCACACGATTCTTTTCCACAAAAGTTTTGCTGCTTTGTTTCAAAGCATCGGTATGAATACCAATTCCTACAATGTAATAACTATAATGTTCCGTTTCCAAATCCACAATAGCTTCTGTAAGAATTCCGCAAATTTTTTCATCCTTTAGAAAAAAGGTGGAATCTTCTTTTTGTAAAAAGCTGTGGTCAAAGGTTTTTTCCAAAACATCTTTTACAATCTCTCGAACCTTTAACGTCACTTTTTTTCCTTGGGCAGCAATGTCGGAGGCATCCAACACTATGCTGAAATAAATCCCACCTTTTGGAGACAAGAACTTTCCTTTGTGTCCTTTTCCCGCAGACTGGGATTTTGCAACAATAATTGTCCCGTGATGAGCATCCTCGGGATCAAACAACAGCTTTCGTTTTGCTTCGCTGTTGGTGGAGTCCACTTCCTCTAATACAATGACCTTTGCAGCTGACTTCATGTATCGGTTAATCCCCTCAGGAGAGATTACGTCGTTGTCCACTGCCAGGCAGTATCCCCGATTGGTTACGGAGGAAATAGCATACCCCTTCTTTTTTAATTCGGTAATACTTTTCCAAATGGCATTTCGGGAAACATTACATATCCCGGCCAAAGCCTCTCCGGAAATAAAATTTCCCTTTTCCCGTTCTAAAGCTTCCAGTACTTTTTCTTTGGTGCTCATCTATGTTTATCCTATCAACCTCTTCTGATTCTAGTGTAATCCCATACCATGTTTTCTTAGATATCGGTCAATATCGCTTAAACCGTCTCCCTGAGAAGAAGCCTTTTTCTCCACTTCTTCCGCCATACAGCGCTTGCAGGCGCTTACCACTTCATCCTGAAGTTCGTTGGTAAACCACGCATCAATACGTTCCTGCTGATCGACGTTTTCCGGGAAGGTCACCCCGCTTAAAGAAAACATAAGTTGGGAAGTTGCCCGCTGCTTTACAGCGGTTTGAATATCATTGTCCAAAATCTCATCCGGATGGTCTCCCATATACTCATGTAGAGCACGTTCATAAATCAAGGATGTTTTTTCTTCAACAATTTTTGCAATATCTTCTATCATGGAATCCCCCTTTTCCATAAAAACCCTAACTACGGTTTATTCCAATTCCATTTTTGTTTTGATGTAATCCAAAAGGATGTCTGCCGTCTTATCCAAGCCCAATCCGGAAGCATTGATGCAAATATCGTAGCCTCTGGAATCGCCCCACTTCGTATCGGAATAATAGTTGTGATACTTCTTTCGAGTGGCATCCATCTGTTGGATACGATGAATGGCATCCCGCTCCTCGCGGTTCTCCCGATCCATCACTCTTTGAATCTTGTCATACATATCCGCAAGAATAAAAAAGGAAATATGATTCTCATAATCCCTGAGAATGGTCTCGGCACAACGTCCAACAATCACAAAGGATTCGCCCTTTTCTGCCTTGTTTCGGATAAACTCAAATTGTTTCTCAGCTAAAATCTCTTCCAAAGAGTTTGTATAGCCTCTCACCCTTCTGGTTAAAAAAGGATTTGGCAGACGCTCATCATATTCTTCTATATGCTCGTAGGATTCCCTATCGTCTCCAAAAATCTTTTCCAAAATATTTTTATCGTAATAAGGAATGCCCAGTTCCCGGGATATTTTTTGTGCTATTTTATGGCCCCCACTGCCAAATTCTCGTCCCAAAGAAATCAAAATCTGTTTTTCCATCCCCAACTTCTCCTCTCGATTCTGATTCAATCAACGGTTACTAATTTTATTTTAACATGAGAAGGCTTTCAGACAAAACCTCTTTTTGAATTCGATTCCATACCCGTTTTTTATTGGCGCTCCACAAAGGTGCCACCAGAATTTTTTTGTCCCCGTCCCCCGTCAGTCGGTGAACAATAACATCTTCCGGAATGACGGCTACGCAGGCCTTTAGAATATCAATATATTCGTCTTCGGTTAACGCTTCAAAACGCTTCGCCTCATAGTCCGTTAACAAATCTGTATGCTTTAGCACATGTAACAACTGAAGCTTGATGCCCGTGGCGCCGGACTTACATACGTAATCCACTGTAGCCACCATATCCTCTTTGGTCTCATTGGGCAGTCCCAAAATCACGTGGGTCACTACCTCAATCTTTCTTTTCCGAAGCTGCTTTACCCCTTTATCGTAAACATCCAAATCATAGCCTCTTCGAATGTAATCGGCACTTTGCGCATGAATGGTTTGGAGGCCCAGTTCCACCCACACCGGCTTTATGTTATTTAATTCTTCCAAAAGATCCAAAACATCGGAAGGCAAACAATCCGGACGGGTAGCGATGGATAAAGCCACAACATCAGGGTGCCGTATTGCTTCTAAAAATTTATCCCGGAGGATGTTCACAGGAGCATAGGTATTGGTATAGGCCTGAAAATAAGCGATATATTTTCCATCTTTTATCTTTGCCGCAACCCTTTGTTTTCCCTGTTCGATTTGCTCTGTAACGGAAAGCTGCGGGCTTTCAGCGAAATCTCCGCTTCCTCCTGCAGAACAAAATATGCATCCTCTATTTCCTTTGGTGCCATCCCGGTTGGGACAGGTAAAGCCGCCGTTTAAGGCCAGCTTGTACACCTTACATCCAAAGGTTTTCCGTAAATATGCATTTAAAAGTTTCATAAATTAATCCAAATATTTCTTTCGAACTATAAAATATGCTGTTATAATTCCCGCCACCGTAATGATCCAACTAATGGGATAAACATTAATCAACATACGATAGGTAGGCATAGCGCGAAAGGCAGTATAAATCCAAACCAATCTGGTTCCGCAAATTCCCACCACTGCAATCAATGCAGGAATCATGGACTTTCCAAGACCTCGCATAACTCCGCTTAATACCTCTATGGTCATATTAATAAAGGACACGGATAAAATCACCTTGATTCGAAGTACCGCCAATTCAATTACCCGGGCATCTGTAGTAAACAGTCGGGTCAACTGGGGTGCAAAGATTACAACCAAAAAGCTGTAAGCCACCGTAAAAATCAGAGCCAGACTCCAGCAGGTTCGCGCCACTTTGATACAACGCTCTTTTAATCCGGCGCCATAGTTTTGACCAATAAAGGAAACCGCCGCCTGGGAAAAAGCATTCAATATGAAAAAGGATGCATACTCCAAATTTAGCGCCGCTGTAGTGGCTGCCACCGGAGTGGTTCCCAAGGTATTCATTGCCGCCTGAATCATAACATTGGAAAAGGAAAACACCATTCCCTGTATTCCTGAAGGAATTCCAATGGCAAAAATCTTTCTAACGATTCTTCCATCCGGTTTCAACTGAGAAATATGCAAGCGAAAAGGCTCTTCTTCGTGGAGTAAAAACCAAAGGAGGGCCAAGGAACTTACCACATTGGAAACTAACGTTCCGATTGCCACACCGGCAACACTCATATGAAAGCAAATAACCAAAATCAGATTCAAAATAATATTAAGCACGCCGGCAATGGCCAACACTATGAGGGGTCTGGTGGTATCCCCTTTACTTCGCAAAATAGATGCCTCATAGTTATACAGGATAATAAAAGGCATTCCCAGAAAATAGATTTTTAAATAAAGGGTTGCCAAATTCAAAATCTCAGCAGGTGTATCCATCAGTTTTAAAATCTCCGGAGCAATCACCTCTCCAATAAAAACCAAAATTACGCCACTGATCAGCGCCAATATAATAGCAGTATGGACTGCTTTGGAAGCTCGCTTTTGATCTTCTTTTCCAATATAAGTGGAAATGACAACATTGGCTCCCACAGACAATCCCACAAACAAATTGATAATGAGGTTAATCAAAGATCCGTTGGCTCCCACTGCTGCCAAAGCTTCACTACCTGCGAACTGACCTACAACCGCCACATCACAGGCATTAAAAAGCTGCTGCAAAATACTGCTAAAAGCCAAAGGCAATGCAAACCACAATATTTTTCCAACCAGAGGTCCATGCCTCATATCAATTTCTTTTTTTGCCATGAAAAACTCCCATCATTCATTTCGAATGTTTTCTTCTAATAAAATCCTATTTTATACATATTCGTTCCACAAGTATAAATCATATTCTTATTCTCATCAAATTATTACATGGCCTATTTTTCATTTCACCATGAAAGATTGCTTTGTGTATTTTCTATTGCTATACTTGGAATTACTTTAAATTAACCAACATCCCATATACTGGTAGAAATACCTTGAGGAAGAGGGGGACAACTATGAAAAAAATATTGAAAAGAATTTTTCGTTTAGGGGATATTCAGTCCATACTGATTATCCTTACATCATTTACACTGAATATCTATGCGCTGAAATATTTTAATCCTTCATCTATGGCCGCGGTCATTTCTTTTTTATATGCATTGTACGGCCTTATTGTATTCATTCTAAAAATGAGGGAATGGCCCATTCGATTTCACAAATTTCTACGAAAAAAATTTCCAAAATACAATCGATTTTGTGCTTTGCGTGAGGAATCAGTGAATCGCCGAGGCGCAAGAGTGAAGACCATTTATATCACCTTACGAATACTAACCATCGCCTGTGCTGTTACCATGCTATTTCAAAAAGAATACAGCAATTTTGTTTTGTGTCTTTTTACCCTTTTACTTTTTACCCTACCAGACATTATTCAGCAAAACTTTGCTGTACACCTTCCAACTACATTGGAAGTCATCATTTATTGCTTCATCTTTGCTGCAGAAGTTCTGGGAGAGATTAACAACTTCTACGGGTTAATTCCCGGATGGGATACCATGCTTCACACCCTTAACGGATTTTTATGTGCAGCCATTGGGTTTGCTTTGGTAGATTTATTAAACCGAAATTCCAAGAAAATCAATCTAGCTCCTTTATACTTGGCCATTACTGCCTTTTGCTTTTCCATGACAGTGGGTGTTGTATGGGAATTTATCGAATTTTTTGGAGACTGGTTTTTCCCTGTAGATATGCAAAAAGATACCATTGTTTCCGCTTTTAACAGTATTTTAATCAATCCTACAAAGGAAAATATTCCTGTGGTATTTGATAATATTAAAGAAACCATTATTTACTATGGTGATAACGAAACCTTTACCATGTCAAATGGATATTTGGACATTGGTATTATCGATACCATGAAAGACTTAATGGTGAACTTTATCGGAGCTTTGGTATTCTCCACCTTCGGCTACTTTTATGTAAAAGCCCGGGATACTGGTACAGAAAGCTTTGTAGAACAGTTTATTCCTATAGTTGAAAAAGAAAAGAACGAAACAGAATAAAAAATCGTGTAAAACACATGATAGAACGATTCCCACTATAGCGTTTCACACGATTTATTAGTATGTATATGTAAAGAATTTAAGAAGGCGTTTGTTTAGGCAATCTTTCCGGATGCCTTCAACCAAGCAACTTCATCATGAATGGTCTCCTCATAAGAACGGGTAGTATATCCAAGTTCTTCTTTTGCCTTGGAAGAATCAAAGGTATTATTTCT
>JAILJP010000097.1 GCA_024694625.1 Lachnospiraceae bacterium
ATAAAGGTATTATATCCATCAGTCATAAACATCAAATCATTGGAAGGACGATTCTGTACTCTTGCGGTCAAATCACCCTTTCCGGATTTAATATCATTCACGATTCCCTTAACTTCATCGGAAATCTTTGTAATGTTTCTGCTGATTAACAAATATGTCACAACAAGGTTGATGGCTACCATAATAACTGCAATTGCCATACCAATAATCGCTGTCTGAATCACCTTTTGTTGAAGTTCGTTTTCATAGCTGGACATGTTTTTGGCGATTTCATTTACATCTGCAGTAAGGGAATCAATACCACCGGATATATTTGTGGTAGCTTCCTGATATCCACCTGCCAAAACACCCCAGGCTTCGTCCATATCACCGGATACTACACCCTCCGTAGCTACAGTAGCGGCTTTAATCAAAGTCTCCGCATTCTCTTTCATATGCTCCAAACCTTCTGCAGCCTCTTTATTGCCCACTGTAGAAAAACTACTCTGCAGAGTATCCAAAGAACTCATTAGTTCTTCACCAGTTGCCTTTACATCATCCAATGCGCTGGCATCCACTTTCTGCTCAAAGGAATAGGATACCAAAGCAGTAGAAACAGCTAAATTCAGTTTCTGGGAATCAGCCTTTACGTTTCCTGCAGCTTCCTGCATGGATGTAGTCATAGAATTAATACCATTAACGGTTTCCATCATAGTATTAACACTTTTTTGAATAAATACAATGGTAAGACTGAATGTAATAAGGATTACAATATTTAACGCTACCACCTGATTCGTAATGCGATTATAAAATTTAGGCTTCACATCCTTGCTTGCCCGAATCTTTTTTTGTTTCACTTTTTCTCTTTCACTCATAGCTTAAGCCTCCCTGATCAGTTTAAACTATCACACTTTTCAACCTGCGCATTTTAACAAAAGTATGATTTTTAACTTGACGTTTTGTTTATATGAACATAATATAGACACTGTGTAGTATTTACAATACACAATCCATTTGAATACGCATTGTATTGTACAAACATGTTTCTATATGTACATTTAAGCGCAAAAGGAGGCATATATGGCCGTTAAGAATAACAGAAGAACCATAATGACAAAAAGATTATTAAAAACTGCATTGATTGAATTAATGCAGGAAACTCCTATAAACAAAATCACTATAAAGGATATTTGCCAGCAGGCAGATTTATCTCGCTCTACCTTTTATCTTCACTATACAGATCAATATGGGTTGTTAAACGACTTAGAATCCGAAGTCATAACCACCATTATGGGACAGATAAAAAAAATCACTCCGGATTTGGATCCGCTGATTGTATGTCGCGAATTCACTTCCTATCTTCATAAGGAACATACGATTTTCCGCACCTTATTATGCCAGCAGGAAAACCTCCACTTCCAGGCCAAACTCATTGAGGAGTTACACAAAACCTCCATGGAGTTGCTTGCCTTTTCTTCCGAGGACAACATAAGGTTAAGCTACAAGGTTGATTTCATCACCCAAGGCTCCCTCAGCATCTTTCGAAATTGGATTTTCCATGGATTTGATATGGCGGAAGACGAGATTTCTGAACTGGTATTCGATCTTTGTTGTCAGGCACTTGATTAAAAAAAAGGCAAACCACCAATTGGTGATTTGCCTTTTATTTTTATATGGATTCTAATGAAATTAGAACTTACCAGCGGTAGCTGCTTCTTCGATAGAAACTGCAACTGCTACTGTCATACCAACCATAGGGTTGTTACCTGCACCGATAAGACCCATCATTTCTACGTGAGCCGGTACAGAAGAAGAACCTGCAAACTGAGCATCAGAATGCATACGTCCCAAAGTATCTGTCATACCATAAGAAGCAGGACCTGCTGCCATGTTATCGGGATGAAGTGTACGTCCTGTACCACCACCGGATGCTACTGAGAAGTACTTCTTGCCCTGTTCGATACATTCTTTTTTGTATGTACCTGCTACAGGATGCTGGAAACGTGTAGGGTTGGTAGAGTTACCAGTAATGGAAACACCAACCTTTTCATGATGCATGATTGCAACACCTTCCTGAACATCATCAGCACCGTAACATTTAACGGAAGCACGAAGTCCGTTAGAGTAAGGTGTTTCAGAAACGATGTTTAAGGTAGCTGTCTTGTAATCGTACTTTGTTTCAACGAAAGTAAATCCGTTGATACGTGAAATAATCTGAGCAGCATCTTTTCCAAGACCATTCAAGATAACACGAAGAGGCTGTTTACGAACCTTGTTTGCCTTTTCAGCAATACCGATAGCACCTTCAGCTGCTGCGAAAGACTCATGTCCAGCTAAGAAGCAGAAGCACTCTGTCTCCTCTTCCAAAAGCATCTTTCCAAGGTTACCATGTCCAAGACCTACTTTTCTGTGGTCAGCTACAGAACCGGGAATACAGAAAGCCTGTAATCCTTCACCGATAGCAGCTGCTGCATCAGAAGCCTTACGGCATCCCTTCTTAATAGCGATTGCTGCACCTACAGTGTATGCCCAAGCTGCATTTTCAAAACAGATAGGCTGAATTCCTTTTACCTGATTATAAACATCAAGACCAGCATCTTTTGTAATCTTTTCTGCTTCTTCAATAGAGCTGATGCCATACTGATTCAAAGCTGCATTGATCTGGTCAATTCTTCTTTCATATGATTCAAATAAAGCCATTATGATATTCTCCTTTCCCTAAATTACTCTTTTCTCGGATCGATAATCTTTGCTGCGTCATCTACACGTCCGTACTGACCCTTTGCTTTTTCCCAAGCAGTATTCGGATCATCACCGTTTTTGATGAAGTCAGTCATCTTTCCAAGGGAAACGAACTGATATCCAATAACCTGATCATTTTCATCTAAAGCGATTCCGGTAACATAACCTTCTGCCATCTCTAAGTAACGAACACCCTTTTCTTTGGTAGCGTACATAGTACCAACCTGAGAACGAAGTCCCTTACCTAAATCTTCAAGTCCTGCACCAATTGCAAGTCCGTCATCAGAGAATGCTGACTGAGTACGTCCGTAAACAATCTGTAAGAACAATTCTCTCATAGCTGTATTGATAGCATCACATACAAGGTCTGTATTTAATGCTTCCAAAATGGTCTTACCCTGAAGGATTTCTGCTGCCATAGCTGCAGAGTGTGTCATACCAGAGCATCCGATTGTTTCAATCAATGCTTCCTGAATCACACCGTCTTTTACATTTAAAGAAAGCTTACAAGCTCCCTGCTGAGGCGCACACCAGCCTACACCATGTGTAAATCCGGAAATGTCTTCAATCTTTTTAGCATGGACCCACTTTCCTTCTTCAGGAATAGGAGCAGGCTCATGACAAGCGCCCTTGGCAACAGGACACATGTTTTCAACTTCTTTTGTGTAAATCATTGCAAATCTCCTTTCACACTTTACATACTTATTTTAACGTCGGACTTCTGCTTCATAACCCCTGAATACAGAATGACGTTTTATGCCGAATTATATTTTCTCATATTTTAATCTATTCGTAAAGAAAGAATCGCAAATAATCCAAAGGAACAACTGTGGAAAATCTGCGATTCAAAAAACTTTGATTTATTTTATTTTTTACTCGTATCTAAGTGCATCGATGGGATTCATCTTCGCAGCCTTGTTTGCAGGCACATATCCAAAAATCAATCCAATGGAAACAGAGAATCCTATGGAAAGTAAAATACCTCCTATGGATGGCGCAGCAGGATATCCCATATAGTTTGTTAACGCCATACCACCTGCCACTCCCAACACCAGCCCAATCACTCCGCCAATCAGACAGATGATAATAGCCTCCACCAAGAACTGTGCCCGAATAGATGAGTTCTTTGCGCCAAGTGCTTTTCTGGTTCCTATTTCTCTGGTTCGCTCCGTAACAGATACCAACATAATATTCATTACACCGATACCTCCTACCACTAAGGCAATGGCTGCAATCAATGAAATCGCAGAAGTTACTGTTGCCAAAATAGAATCCAACATATTTACAAGAGAGGTAAAGGTATAAGCCGAAATCTCAAAGCTGTCATTTGCTGCATAGTAGCGATCAAAAAATTTGGTAATCTTGTTGGACAGTTCTCCGGAATCCACACCTACATTTGCCACTACTTCTATGGTAGAAAATTTCAAATCACTGCGCTGAATACGCTTTGCGGCATTTATGGGGATGTAAAGGTTACTTCCCATATTGAAATTAAACATGGAAGCGTACTGACTTTCATTGTGGTACACCCCGGCAATAGTCAAAGTAACCGCCTGATCTTCAATTAAAAATTCCAACTCCTGTCCTACGGCACCCTCATAGTCTCCGTCGAACAGATCGTCCACGAGACCTTCCTCCACCATGCAGACCATCTTTCCTTCTTCAAAATCTGAAGCGGAAAACATGGCACCTGCAGTCATCTCAACTTTATTGGGAATAAAATATCCCACATTAGCCCCAATGACAGTAATGGTGGCATCGTTTCCTTCTACAGACACCTCGGTAGAGGAAAGATTTTGCGAACAAGAGATGGCATAGATATCATCCTGATACTCTTCACATAAATCGTGAATCATATCCACTGTCATGTAATCTTTGTCTTCCATTTCTTCAGAAGAACCTATTGTGCCAAAATGCAAGCCATCCAAAGCTGCATCCTTATCCGCCTCTTCTTCTTTTTTCTCTACAACGGAAACATAAACATCATTGGCACCCACGTCCTGTAGATTAGTGGATACCGACAAGGTAACGGAATTTCCCACTGTAAAAATCGCAATCACAGATCCGATTCCGATAATAATTCCTAGCATGGTAAGCAGGGCTCTCATCTTATTTGACTTTAAAGAGTTTAAAGCCAAAATCACGTTTTCCCAAAACAGCATTAGATGGCACCCCCTTCCTCAGTGATACGACCGTCACGAATATTAATGATACGGTCGGTCTCGGAAGCAAGTTCCGGTGAATGGGTAATTAAGACGATCGTCTTTTTATTTTCTTTGTTTAACTTGTGGAACAAATCCATTACCAAACGACCGGTCTTTGTATCCAATGCACCTGTAGGCTCATCCGCCAAAATAATGGCAGGGTCGTTTGCCATCGCCCGGGCTATGGCCACACGCTGTTTTTGTCCACCAGACAACTCCTCCGGCAAATGTTTAGCGCGGTCCGTCATCTCTACCAAGTCCAAAAGTTCCATCGCTCTTTTTCTACGGGCAGAAGCGGAATATCCGGCATAAAGCATAGGAAGCTCTACGTTTTTAATGGCGTTGGTTTTTGCAATCAAATTGTAAGTCTGAAATACAAAGCCGATTTTACGGTTTCGAATTTCCGACAAATCATTTTCTGCCGCTTTTTCCACATCAATTCCATCCAGATAATAGCTTCCTGATGTGGGACGGTCCAATGCTCCGATCAGGTTCATCAAGGTAGACTTTCCGGAACCGGAAGGTCCAACGATGGACACAAATTCCCCGTCTTCCACAGAAAGAGAAATCCCGTGCAAAATCTCCAACTCATTGGGCTGTCCGATATAAAATCTCTTTACTATATTTTCTAAACGTATAATTTCAGCCATTTATACGCCTCCGGCATTTCCAACCATGTTTAAGAGTTCATCCACAGACTGATCTGATGAATCAGAAGGAATTACTACCTTCATACCCTCTTTTAACTTTGAAGACTTAATCTCAGAATAGTAGGATCCTTCCAAGCCAACTTCCACATCAATCTCTTTGGTCTTGGTAATGGTATTTCCTTTTTCATCGGTGGTGGAGTTTTCCTCGTCAACAACTTCAATGAAAGTAGAACCATCTTCTCTTTCCTGAACTGCCTCATAAGGAACTGCCAATACATCATCCGCTTCTTCTGTAATAATACTTACCTGAACATTCATACCTAGACGAAGTCTTTCGTTTTGGTCGTCCAAAGAAATCTTTACCAAATAGCTAGCGTCATTGGAGGATGAATTTCCTGTCATGCCGGATAAATCCGTTCCTAATAAAGAGCTATAATCTGCAATGGTGCCGGAAGAAGATGACTGAGATGCTTTTACCGCTACATAGGTAACTTTTCCTGTAAGCTGTTCATCTCTGGTAGCATCAGTTTTCATCACTACGGACATGCCTACTTCAATATCTGCAATGTCGTATTCATCTACATTTGCTTCCACATAAAACTCAGACAATCCCTCAATCAATGCCACGGTAGAGCCGTTAAAGGTACGACCTTCCTGAACATTCAACTCTGTAATTGCACCGGAAATACCTGCACGAACCACTGCTTTTCCAATAGTTTCATCCAAGTCGGAAATCGTGTCATTATAGTTTTCAATGGTATCATCCTGGGTTTCATCGTAGGATTTTTTGGCATCCGTTATGGTATCGTCGTTTTCGTCCTCAATGGAATCTACCTGAGACTGAGCCGTGTCATACTGTGTTTTTGCAGAGTCCATGGTACTTTTCTTTTGTTGCAACGTAGATGCCATAGATGACAACTGCGCTTCTGCAGCAGACTCTGTCTGGCCGGAATCTACCAATTCCTTCTTTTGCTCGTTGTATTGTTTTTGATAGGCCTCGTAATCTTTTTTGGCAGATTCGTAAGTCTTTTTACGTTCGTCTCTGGTCTTTTTGGCACTTTCCAAACGCTCATTACGATTGCTTTGGCTGTCTGCCAACTGCTGGTCGTAATCCGCATCCTGTTCTGCCTTGTCCCAAATTGTACGATCTCTGCTTTCAATCACATCACTTTTTTGTTCTTCAACATCAGACATATCCATGACACAAATCACGTCACCTGCAGAGACCATATCCCCTTCCTGCACGCATACTTCTTGTACTTTGTATCCGGAAATCTCCGTATAAACTTCCTCTGTGGAAGAGGCAGCAATGGTTCCTGTACCACTTACGGAGGAGACAATGGAATGCTTGGTAAGCTCTTCTGTAGTAAGCTCTTCTCCACTGTCTTTATTGCTTGTCTTTTGGGAATATACAACTCCGCCGATGATAAGCGCAATAATCAGCACAATTATAATTCCAATGATGAGTTTCTTTTTTGATTTTTTCATTTCTCCCATGGAAATCTCCTTTTCTGTTTCTTTGATTTCCCCAAATTATCTTTTATACAATGTGTTTTCATTGTAAAAAAATTTCCAGCATTCTTCAAGTAGGCAGCGGTGTTTTTAATAAATTATTAATAATTAAAAATCCCCTCAGAAAGGTGATGGTACCCAGAAGTTTGGGTACATCACTTCCCAAGGGGGGTGTAATGATTTATGTGTACTTATTTATAGAATGTCTAAACCATTAAGGTCTACACACAAAATCATTTGCGGTACCAAATCCATAGGTACCGTCATTTTTGCTTGCCCAGGTATTCATGTAAAAAGGTTTTCCATTGCTTTTAATATAAGCAATATCATATCCGGTAAACATTTCTACATGGTAAACACCTCGATATCTTCCATTTGGTCTTCCGCCTTCAAACAACAAATCTCCGGCTCTAAGCTTTCCCTTTGTGGTATTGTAAGATCCAATACCTCCGGCTACGGTTTTTCCTCTTCGTTCCAAATACGCTGCAATCCCTGCTGCTGTAGGTGCATAGGTTGCACGGGAAGATGTTCCCAAATAGTTGCCTACCGTTCGATAAGAACGCCATACCAAAGAACTACAATCATAGTACCCCTGTCTCATTCGAAGAGGCTGACTGTAAGTAGATGTGGCATAAATCTCCCGGGCTGTACAAATAACAGAAACCTTTTCAACGGTAGTTACATTCACTGCCCAATAATATGTATAGTTTTCAAAACTACCTTTGACATAGCAGGTTTTCTGCTTGTTTCTAGTCGAAACCTTACCCTTATTATTCACAACTGCAACTTTATTACTTGAGGATTTCCACGAAACCTTTTTCCCGGAAACGGTCTTCCATGGTCCCTTGGTCACTTTCTGACACTCCAACTTCAACGTAGCAGAACTGTATCGGGGAAGTAACACACTACTGTCCGTCTTTTGTCTGAGGTTGTATGCAAAGACCTTAAGATGAAACACCTTTTCCTCACCTTTGGAATTGGTGAAGGTGACTTCTATCTTCTGTTTGCCGGCACGTTTTCCGTAATATTTTTCTTTGGTGGAAAAAATCAACTGATTGTCTTTTACTGTTCTCGCAAGTTTTAAGCCGTTACCATCAGGATATTTCACTTTTACTTTTACTCTACTGTCTTGAAAAACATTTTCCACGCCAGAAAAAGTAAAGCAAGCTTCACCGGCTCCACTTTCTGTAACAACAACATTATTTACATTGTTGTAATAGGTTGCTTTTGTCTGATCAACTGTCAGCAAAGATAAATCGATATCTGTAACAGTTTCTTGGGAATTTAATTGACTGCCATCCGTAATATCCGTACTGGTGGCGTATACAGGGACAGATAGTCCCATTGTCATAAGAATCGTCAAGAAAAGACATAGTGTTCTTTTTATTTTTTTCATTTACCCTTTACTCCCTTATCTCAAGCTATTATAAGCCAAAATGCCTGCAACCGTTTTTCCGTCCTGCATTTCGCCGGAATAAATCATGTTTAACAGGTCATCCATCTTCCAAACTTTCAATTCAATATCTTCCGCAGGATCTAAATGTTGTTCGCTAACCTTAAAGATATCTTTTGCTAAATAAACATCCACTAGTTCGTTGCAAAAAGCTACTGTGGTCTTCAAGGACAAAAGCTGTGATAACTCCTTTGTGCTGTAACCGGTTTCCTCTTCCAGTTCTCTTTTTGCTGTAATGGATGTAGGCTCATCCTTTGCATCGCGGCATCCTGCAGGAAGTTCCCAGGTATATCGATTTAAAGCAGGGCGAAACTGCTTCACCAAAAGGATCTTTCCGTCAGGAAAAACCGGAACAACAGCGGCGGCTCCCATACGATGTTCGATATAATCCCAATGCTCTACACTTCCGTTGGGAAGTCGCATCTCGTCATCATAAATATCCACAATCGCACCCTCTCTTACTAGGGTTCGACTGATACGTTCTAATTTTCCCATGTTGTCTCCCATATACTACATTTTATGTTCCTGTCTTTGCAAAATATAAGGCAGCCATTTCTGGCTGCCTTTTCATTTTGTAATTATTTCGCGTAGTCTGTAACACGTGATTCACGAATTACATTTACTTTAATCTGACCCGGATATTGGAGTTCTTCTTCAATTCTCTTGGAAATATCTCTTGCCAAAAGAACCATATCCGCATCTGTAATCTGGTCAGGAACAACCATAACACGAACTTCTCTACCTGCCTGAATGGCAAAGGATTTCTCAACGCCCTTAAAGTCGTTGGTAATCTCTTCTAACTGTTGAATTCTGTTTGTGTAAGCATCTAAAGTCTCACGACGAGCTCCAGGACGAGCTGCGCTAATGGTATCAGCAGCCTGTACCAATAAAGCAATCAAAGACTCTGCTTCGCAGTCACCGTGATGAGCTGCAACTGCATTGATAATAAGAGGAGATTCTTTGTATTTCTTACAAAGATCCACACCTAACTGGATGTGACTTCCTTCCTGCTCTTTATCAATGGACTTTCCGATATCGTGAAGTAAGCCGGCACGCTTAGCCAAGCGAACATCTTCACCAACTTCGGAAGCAAGAAGACCACATAAGTGGGCTACTTCGATGGAATGCTTTAAAGCATTTTGTCCATAGCTTGTACGATATTTCATACGACCAAGAAGTTTAATCAATTCCGGATGAATTCCGTGAACACCAACTTCCAATGTAGCAGCTTCACCTTCCTCACGGATGGTCTGTTCTACTTCTTTTTTGGCCTTCTCTACCATTTCCTCAATACGAGCCGGATGGATACGTCCGTCTACGATTAATTTTTCGAGAGCAATTCTTGCGATTTCTCTACGAACGGGATCGAAAGCGGAAAGGACAACTGCCTCTGGAGTATCATCAATAATAAGTTCTACTCCTGTCATAGTCTCTAAGGTACGAATGTTTCGTCCTTCACGACCAATGATACGTCCCTTCATTTCGTCACTGGGAAGCTGAACAACGGAAATCGTAGATTCCGCAACATGGTCAGCGGCACATTTTTGAATGGCATTTACCACAATGTCCTTTGCCTTTTTGTTCGCTTCATCTTTTGCCTGAGCAAGTGATTCTTTCACAAGCTTGGCAGCGTCAATCTTGACATCTTCTTCAACAGTTTGTAATAAAAATTCTTTTGCCTGTTCGGAGGTTAAACCTGAAATTCGTTCAAGTTCCTGTACTCTTTGTTGGTTTAGCTTCGCAACTTCAGCACGATCCTTTTCCAACTGCTTTTCTCTGGCATTTAAGCTCTGTTCTTTACGCTCAGCATTTTCAATCTTTCGGTCGATATTCTCTTCCTTTTGCTGAATACGATGCTCAGACTTCTGAACTTCAGCTCTGCGCTCACGGATTTCTTTGTCCAATTCGTTTTTGGTACGAATGGAATCTTCTTTTGCTTCCAAAAGAACTTCTTTTTTCTTGGTTTCTGCAGTCTTTACTGCTTCATCAATAATTTCGCGAGCTTTTTCTTCGGCACTACCGATTTTCTTTTCGGTAACATTTTTCTGATATGCCGATAAAATAACAGCTGTAAGGATGGCGGTCACGATGGCTGTGATAATTACAGTAATAATAATCATCCCTAGCACAAGGAGCACCTCCCTCTTATAAAATTTTATTGTGTATATAACATAAACGTCATTTTATCCTTGTAAATTAATACAAATATAAAACAAAATGTTGCGTTTTTTCAGTCATAAACTACAACAACTTGATTTTACCTTTTTGACAGAATTCTGTCAATATCATTCGACCTGAAACCTCGCCCCAACAAAAAGCGATACATCTTCGCTTTTTCCTTTAAATCTGCTGTGTCCACGTCATACTTTTTCTTTTGGAGCAGTTCTAAAATCATGTTTTCTTCGGAGGCAAAATATTCCTCATCTAAAGCAGCCAAAATCACATCTTTTGAAACTCCTTTTTGCAAAAGGGCTTCGTAGATTTTACGACGGCTCTTCCCCTCCTGGTGATAACGCACGTAATTCCTGGCGTATCTGTCATCGTCAATGTAATGGTAGGATTCCACATAGGCCACCGCTTCTTCTATGGCTTCAAAAGGATATCCGGACTCTTTTAGTTTTTGAATAAGATTTTGACGGGTACGGTCCTGTTTTTCAAGGAGATGCATGGCCCGACGCTTCGCTCTGGGAATCAAAATCTCCGAAAGGATTTCCTCATAGGTATTTTGAGAAAGGTCCTCTCCCTCCTTTAAACCAAGGCGATATACTTCCTTATTATATAGGAAAAGGTCCGTCCCCCCTTGGAGACAGACCTTGGATTTGTGTGCTCTCTTACCCGGAAGACTCTGTATGGATAATATTAGCATGTAAAACTCCTATTCCTCTTCATCTGCCGGTGCATCCACACCCTCCGGCAATTCGCCGCCTTCTAATCCATAGTGTCCACGAATCAATACTTCAATGTGGTCCATGATTTCCGGATGCTCTTCTAAATAATTCTTGGCATTTTCACGTCCCTGGCCAATCTTTTCGCCGTTGTAGGCATACCAAGCACCGGATTTATTAATGATGTCCAGCTTAGCAGCCAAGTCCAAAATATCTCCAGACTTGGAAATACCTTTACCGAACATAATATCAAACTCTGCTTCTCTGAAAGGCGGAGCAATTTTGTTCTTTACGATTTTAATACGGGTATGGTTTCCGATGACTTCTCCCTGCTGCTTCAAAGCTTCTACACGACGAACATCCAAACGAACGGATGCGTAGAACTTCAAGGCATTTCCACCGGTAGTGGTCTCAGGATTCCCAAACATCACACCAATCTTTTGACGCAACTGGTTGATGAAGATAACGGTACAATCGCTCTTGGAAATAGCAGCGGTAAGCTTACGCAAAGCCTGGGACATCAGTCTCGCCTGAAGACCCATGTGGCTATCTCCCATGTCTCCGTCAATTTCGGCCTTTGGAACCAAGGCTGCAACGGAATCCACAATAATAATATCCACTGCACCGGAGCGAACCATAGTCTCTGTAATCTCCAATGCCTGCTCTCCGTTATCCGGCTGAGAGATGTAAAGATTGTCGATGTCTACGCCAATGTTTTTGGCATAAACCGGATCAAGAGCATGCTCAGCATCAATAAATCCTGCAATACCGCCCTGCTTCTGTACCTCTGCCACTGCGTGAAGAGCAACTGTGGTCTTTCCTGAAGACTCAGGTCCGTAAATCTCAATAATACGTCCCTTGGGAAAACCTCCCTGTCCTAATGCTATATCTAAACTAATGGAACCGGTAGGAATGGTCTCAACTTTCATCTGGTTGGAATTGTCTCCCAACTTCATAATAGAGCCTCTTCCGTACTGCTTCTCAATCTGTGAAATCGCAACGTCTAACGCTTTTAACTTTTCTTCGTTTGCCATAATACCCAAACATCCTTTCCCGAACAACTGTTCGTTTACAATCATTATCATAGTACACGTTGGTACCCTTGTCAATTACTATTTTACGATTTTGGTGTCCTGTTTATGAAACACCAACCAATGTTTTCCAAATAAAGGAAGACCAATAACAGTTTATCCGCGGGAACGAATGTAACATAAAAATATCACGGGCCACATTGTTTTCACAAGTACCCGTGATACGATTTAATAAATATTTAATAATTTAGATTTCGATTAAGCCTGGCGAACGTCTGCCTTACCAAACTCAGAAAGTTTCAACCCTTCGTTTCGCTCTTCCACCATTCCAACGGACCAGGAATTTGCAAACAAAAGCAAGGGTCTGTCCTTTAAGTCCTTGACCTTCTTCATGTCGGAAGTTCCTTGGATATGATCAATGTCATAGTCCTCATTTTCAATCCAACGGATGTATTCGTAGGGAAGATTTTCCATACGGATTTCCACGTTGTATTCGTTGTTCAAACGATACTTCAATACATCAAACTGCAAGACACCAACCACACCTACGATAATTTCTTCCATACCGGTGTTGTACTCCTGGAAAATCTGAATGGCACCTTCCTGGGCTATCTGGGTAATTCCCTTCATAAACTGCTTACGCTTCATGGTATCTACCTGAGATACTCTGGCAAAATGCTCCGGCGCGAAGGTAGGAATTCCTTCGAATTCAAATTTGTCCTTTGAAGTGGTTAAAGTATCGCCAATGGAGAAAATACCGGGATCAAAGATACCAATAATATCTCCGGCATAGGCCTTGTCCACCATCTTTCTGGACTCTGCCATCATCTGCTGAGGCTGAGACAGACGCACATCTTTCTTTCCCTGAACATGGTATACGCTCATGCCCGCATCAAACTCACCGGAACAAATACGCATAAATGCAATTCGGTCTCTGTGGGCCTTGTTCATATTTGCCTGAATCTTAAATACAAAGGCAGAAAAATCCTCTGAGAAAGGATCGATTTCTCCCTGATTTGACATACGAGGCAATGGCGAGGTGGTCATATCCAAAAAGTGCTGCAAGAATGTTTCCACACCAAAGTTTGTCAACGCAGATCCAAAAAATACAGGAGACAATTCTCCTTTGGACACTGCCTTAATATCAAACTCAGCTCCGGCTCCGTCCAAAAGTTCCAGCTCATCCAAAAGCGTAGCTTTTGCTTCATCTCCAATTTCCAAAAGGAGCTCCTCATCATCAATGGAGATTTCCTTTTCAATACCTTCTTTTGTACCCTTCATGGTGTCAGAGAATGTCAAAACCTTTTTGGTGTTTCGGTCATAAACTCCACGGAATTCTTTACCGGAACCAATGGGCCAGTTTACCGGGCAGGTAGGAATTCCAAGTTCGCTTTCAATGTCATCCAAAAGTTCGAAGGTATCCATGGCATCACGGTCCATCTTATTAATAAAGGTAAAGATGGGAATATGACGCATAGCACAAACCTTGAAAAGCTTTCTAGTCTGAGCCTCCACACCCTTTGAACCGTCAATTACCATTACAGCAGAATCAGCTGCCATTAAGGTACGGTAGGTATCCTCTGAGAAATCCTGATGTCCCGGGGTGTCCAAAATATTAATACACATTCCGCCGTATTCAAACTGCAAAACAGATGAAGTAACGGAAATACCTCTTTCTTTTTCAATTTCCATCCAGTCAGAAACTGCGTGGCGGGCAGTAGCCTTTCCTTTTACAGAACCTGCCAGATTAATCTGTCCTCCGTAAAGCAAAAACTTCTCTGTCAATGTGGTTTTACCAGCATCGGGATGAGAAATAATCGCAAAGGTACGACGTTTTTCTATTTCTTTCTTATAATCCATACGCTATCCTATCTAATTTTCCTTCAATATTCCTTGTATATTATAGGGATATCATTCCATTCCAGCAAGCCTATTTTACTTTCATCACTTTACTACAACTTTTACTGTAGCTGTTTTTCGACATGACTTATACGCCACATTCGCCGGGCTTGTCATTTTAACCTTTACTTTGTAGGTTCCTTTTTTTAGATTTTTTACTTTTACCTCTCCATACTTCGAAATGGATATATTTTTATTTCCTGATATTTTTTTGAAGGCTACGGCCCCAAACTGACAAGACGCTGATAACGTATAAGGAAATTCCAAGTTCTGGATTTCCACCTTATTGTTTCCAAACGAAATACTATTGTCTATCTTTTCCGTAACCTTTAATACATAAGGTCCTTTTCCGTACTTGGGCTTGCATTGGATTTTTTTGCCGGTATAAGAATCCTGTACATCAAATTTTTGATAACAGGGTTTTCCTTTTTTATCAACGTAGCAATAATAAAAATCCGATGCATCCAGCTCCAATACATTTTCCTTCGTCGATCTGCCAGTTCCTACGATTAAGAAGTGTGAATGAGCTTTGAAGTTGAAATGATACTTGCACTTTGACTTATTATCAATCTTTTTAAAAAGACAACCATAAAATGCTTCGCTATTCATTTTTTTTACAGATTTTGGGATTGTTAGCGTACCATTTAATCTATAGCAATTCCAAAAAGCACCTGTCTCGATTTTCGTCACCTTCGTAGGAATTTTTAGGTTTCCGGTTAATCCATAGCAGTCAAAAAAAGCGCCTGAACTGATTTTTGTTACCCTTGCAGGAATTTTTAAGTTTCCAGTCAGTCCCTCACAATTCGCAAAGGCATAATCTCCGATTTTTTTAACAGACTTTCCAAATTTTAATTTGCCATTAAAGCCTCTACAACCAGCAAACCCGTAATTCCCTACGGAAATTACAGAATTGGGAATCGTAAGGTTTCCTGTCAAACCACTACAGTTATAAAACGCATATTCTTCAATTGTTGTTACGGTGTTTGGTATCGTCAGCTTACCTTTGAACCCCCTCTGCAAATCAAATGCATGAGCTCCGATAACCGTTACTTGATATGAGATACCATCTTTTTCAACCGTTGCAGGGATTTTCAATTCTCCCTTTGCTTTTTCCCGGGACTCACATCCCGTCAATGTAGCCGTTTTCTCTGCCTCATTTAATTTGTAGCAAAAATTATTCACAATAAGATCTGCGTTTGCAACCCCCATCATTCCAGTGTTAGAATCCATCATTCCGGTGGATGTATCTGCGCATGCCACAAGTTTCATTGATGAATCGCAACCAAGAACAAGTGCACTCACCAATACCACACTTAAAAATCTAGTAATACATTCTGTCAGTTTCATATTTCTACTCCTTAATTTTATGTTCTCCTCTTTTCACATTAAATAAAATCACGTATTCCAAAGTACTCCATTACCTGTTTGGCAATATAATCAAATCCCCGAATGGTTCCAAGGTTTTTGCCAGAGGTTAAGGTCTTTGAATAGATGACGAAAGGCACATCCTCTCTGGTATGGTCTGTTCCCTTAAAGTCCGGATCACATCCATGATCTGCTGTAATTATAAGCAAATCTTCATCTCCCATCCGTTTCAAAATCAAAGGAAGCTTTTCATCAAAATAAGAAAGGGCCTTTGCATAACCGTCAATGTCTCTTCGATGTCCATAAATCATATCCGTATCCACAAGGTTTACAAACATTAAACCGTTGAAATCTCGATCCATCCAGTCAATGGTCTTTTGTATCCCATCCGCATTTCCCTCAGTACGAACAAAATCCGTAATGCCACGCTCTGCAAAAATATCAACGATTTTTCCAACGGACAACACATCATATCCCTTCTCTTTTAAAACGTCCATCATCGTTGTGCCCGTAGGCTCCAAGGAAAAATCATGACGTCTGGAAGTACGTAAAAACTTTGGAACTTCCCCATCCGCATTTTTCTCATGATTTACATTGGTCACAAATGGTCTGGCAATGACACGTCCTACCCCATGCTCTCCCTGTAAAATTTTTCGGGCGATACGGCAATACTCATACAACTGCTCCACCGGAACCACATCCTCATGAGCCGCTATCTGAAAGACACTATCAGCGGAAGTATAGACAATCAAAGCCCCTGTTTTCATATGCTCTTCGCCGTACTCCTCGATAACTGCCGTACCGGAGTAGGGACGGTTACAAATAGCTTTGCGACCAGTCTGCTTTTCGAACTCTTCGATGACTTCTTTTGGGAATCCGTTGGGATAAGTAGGCATGGGATTCTTGGAAATAATACCTGCCATCTCCCAATGTCCTGTAGTGGTATCCTTTCCCTGGGAAATCTCCTCCAGTCTGGCAAAATCCCCCACAGGGTTTTCACAGGGAGAAAATTCCGGATTTTCATCCCTTTCCGTTTCAACCATTCCATCAATATTAAAATATCCCAATGCTCTCATGTTGGGCATTTTAAAGTACTTGCTCTTTGCGGCAGAACGTAAGGTGTGACTTCCCTCGTCTCCCCACTTTGCTGCATCCTTAGCAGCTCCGCATCCTACGGAATCTAATACAATTACAATGGCTCGTTTCATAAGAATCCTCCCAAAGCTTACTTCATAAACTGTATTATAGCACACTTAAAAAAAGAAGCCCTCATCTGCATGACAGCTTCATTTCTAAATATATATTAACAATAATCAAACATAGCCTGCACCCGATCCGTAATCTGAATCACCTTTGCAAGACTTACCTTTTCCCGGTACGCATACCTTCTTACTGCTAAATCTAGCTGTCGAATGGTATCACAAACAACAGACATACCATTTTCAAGAGGAACGGACAAGGTAGGTGTCACCTCCGGTACATAAACGGGACAAACTACTACACGGCCGGTCTGATTTATAGTGTCATTACTAACCACCAAAACCAAATGGGAAATGCCCTCAATTTTAAGAATCATCCCCTGTTTAATCTGCTCTACCATATTTCACGTCCTTTCGGTTCACCCCAATCAAGAGGCTCTGAAAGGACAAACTCTCCTCCCGATTCCTCAATATACTCTTTTAAGCTTTTGTGACGGAAACAAAATCCTGCATTCAATAACTCCTGA
>JAILJP010000106.1 GCA_024694625.1 Lachnospiraceae bacterium
TATCTGTGCCGACGGTGGGCTGCGTTAGCTCTTATTGGTTGCACGAGGGTATCATCAAGTTTTCCTCGGCACCGACGCCGCTTCACCTCAACTAGTCGAATGTCTGTAAGGCCTAAGCTCGTAAACGGCTTAGCCCAACAGCCATACGACGGATTTTCGGAGCCGCTCTGCGGTGTCTCTCGGAAAACCAGATGATACTCTCATGCAATCCGATTACAGTAATTGGCAGCCCACCTGCCATCTAAAATGCAGTTAGATGACATTTCGGGTGGGATATTTACTTAAGCTATGCAATGTGGAATGCCGCTGATTTTCCGAGAGACACCGCGGAGCGTTCCGAATACACTGTGTATGTCTGTTGGCCTGACGACTTTAGGAGTCAGGACTTTACAGACATTCACCGGGATGAGGTAAAGCGGCGTCGGTGCCGAGAAAAATTTGATGATAACCTCATGCAAAAAGCATTTCAATCAGCCCGCCGAAGACATATATGCAGTTAAATTACAGTTTGAGTTATAAGCAAAGTTAGAGGAATGAGAATGAGAGAATTAGAGTTGTTGGTTCCTGCTGGGAGCCTGGAAGTTTTAAAAGTAGCAGTTGTATACGGAGCAGACGCGGTATATATTGGTGGAGAGATTTTCAGCTTGAGAGAAAAGGCGAAGAACTTTTCCAAAGAAGATATGGCAGAAGGAATTCGCTTTGCCCATGAGCACGGTGTAAAAGTATATGTGACTGCCAACATTTTTGCTCATAACGAGGATTTGAAAGAGGCAAAGGAGTACTTCCAAGAATTGGAAGAATTAAAGCCGGATGCGGTTTTAATTTCTGACCCTGGTCTGTTTATGCTGGCAAAGGAAAACTGCCCCAGCGTTCAGATTCACGTATCTACTCAGGCGAATAATACAAACTATGAAATCTTTCGTTTTTGGAGACAGCTTGGCGCTACCAGAGTGGTAACAGCCAGAGAGTTGTCATTAAAGGAAATTAAGGAGATTCGTGAGCATATTCCTGAGGATATGGAAATTGAGTCCTTTATTCATGGAGCAATGTGCATTTCTTATTCCGGAAGATGCTTGCTTTCCAATTACTTTACGGGAAGGGATGCAAACCATGGAGCCTGCACCCATCCATGCCGTTGGAAATATGCGGTAGTAGAGGAAAAACGTCCGGGAGAATATTTGCCGGTATATGAAAATGAGAGAGGAACTTACATCTTCAATTCCAAGGATTTGTGCATGATTGAACATTTGCCGGATATGATTGATGCAGGTATTGATTCCTTTAAAATCGAAGGTCGAATGAAGACAGCCCTTTATGTTGCAACCGTAGCAAGAACTTACCGCAAGGCTATTGATGATTATTTAAAAGATCCTGCTTTGTATGAAAAGAATATGCCTTGGTATTTGGATCAGATTTCCGATTGTACCTATCGTCAGTTTACAACCGGATTTTTCTACGGAAAGCCTAATTACGAGACTCAGATTTACGATAACAATACCTATGTTGTAGGTTATACCTATTTGGGAACGGTGTTGAAATATGAAGACGGATATGGCTATTTCCAGCAAAAAAATAAATTTTCTGTTGGAGAAACTATTGAAGTTATGAAGCCAAACGGGGATAATATAGAAGTAGAAGTAAAAAGTATTAAAAACGAGGAAGGAGAGGAGATGGAATCTTGTCCTCACTCGAAACAAATGCTTTTTGTGGATTTAGGGATAGAGCTTGAAGAATTTGACATCTTAAGACGGAGGGAAGAATAATGAGTGATGAAAAGTATGTAGCTTATGTCGGTACTTATACTCATGAAAACAGTGAAGGTATTTATGTATACGATATTGACACAAAAACAGGGGAATTAAAGGAACGTAGTTTAGCTTATATTAATAATCCTTCCTATGTATGTGTTTCCCATGACGGAAAGTATTTATACTCCATAGCAGATGAGGGAGTTGCTTCTTTTTCCATCGATGCAAACGGTGATTTGACAAAAATCAATCAGTGCTGGATTGGTGGTATGAGAGGCTGCTATGTTGAAGTGGATTCTTTGAATCGATTCTTATTTGTAGGTGGATATCACGATGGACGTGTTACCATGATGCGTTTAAATAAAGATGGAAGTATTCGTGGAATTTCCGATGGTATTTTCCATCAGGGATTGGCTATTTCCGCTACAGAGCGTAGATTGGATCATCCGAAGGTAAGTTGTGTACAGTTAACACCGGATGAAAAGTATCTTTGTGCTGCCGATTACGGATTAAACCAGGTAAAGGTTTACAAGATTGACTATAACATGGGCAATATGAAGCTGGTCGATATTGTTCGTTGTGCGCTGGATTCCGCACCTCGTTCTATTCGGTTTTCATCTGACGGACGTTTTATGTACGTTTTGACAGAACTTGCCAACAGCATTGAAGTTTATAAATTTACGGATGAAAATGACGATCCGGAATTTGAAAAGGTTCAGGATGTTTTGCTTTGTGATGAAAACACCTATAGTTTTGGACCTGCAAGTTCCAGCATGGCACTTTCCGTAGATGAGAAGTATATTTATGCTTCTGTTGACGGTTTAAATGAAGTTGTTATTTTGAAACGAAATGAAAAGACAGGAAAGCTTACCATTGAACAGTCTGTTCCTGTTTCCGGAGATTTCCCGAAATCATTGGCGATTTTACCGGATAATAAGCACTATGTTGTGTTGAACCACGATACCGATGAGATTCGTACCTTTGAATCCCATCATGACAAGAAATACAGTTTAATGAATACGGCACCTGTTACAGTAGGAAAGCCGAATTGTATCAAGTTGCATAAGTTAGCATAGGAGGAAATATGGCCGGCTCAGTCTTTGGCAATCATTTTAAAATCAGTACATGGGGAGAATCTCATGGAAAAGCACTTGGAGTAGTAATAGACGGTGTTCCGGCCGGATTACCTTTATGTGAAGAAGATATCCAAATCTTTTTGAATCGTAGAAAACCCGGTCAGTCAAAGTTTACCACGGCTCGGGCAGAAGGGGATTTGGTAGAGATTTTATCGGGAGTATTTGAAGGGAAGACCACAGGTACTCCCCTTTCTTTGATGGTCAAAAATGCAGATCAGCATTCAAAGGATTACTCCAATATTATGGACAAATTCCGTCCGGGACATGCGGATTTCGGTTTCTTTGAAAAGTACGGATTCCGTGATTATCGAGGTGGCGGCAGATCTTCCGGAAGGGAGACCATTGGTCGTGTCGCAGCAGGTGCGGTAGCATCTAAGATTCTTGGAGAGATGGGGATTTCCCTTTGTGCCTACACCAAATCTGTAGGACCGGTTGAGATTTCTACCTTTGATAAAGCTGAAATTTCCCAAAATGATTTGTATATGCCGGATGCAAAAGCTGCTCAAAAGGCCAGAGCCTATTTGGATGAATGTATTTCCAATCAGGATTCTGCCGGTGGTGTTGTAGAATGTGTGATTTCCGGAGTTCCTGCCGGCGTTGGAGAACCGGTTTTTGAAAAATTGGATGCAAAGCTTGCCCAGGGAATCCTATCCATTGGAGCGGTGAAAGGCTTTGAAATTGGGGATGGATTTTTGGCATCAAAATCCAAAGGCAGTGAAAATAACGATGCCTTTGTTTCTAAAGATGGAAAGATTACGAAAAAGACGAATCATTCTGGAGGCGTGTTAGGAGGTATTTCCGACGGATCTGATATTGTGTTCCGTGCGGCATTTAAACCTACCCCATCGATTTCCCAACCTCAGGAGACAGTAAATGAAAAGGGTGAAAACCTATCCATTGAAATTCACGGAAGACATGATCCCATTATTGTACCTCGTGCAGTAGTTGTGGTAGAATCTATGGCTGCCGTTGTGTTGTTGGATGAAATGATTGAAAACATGTCATCTCAATTAAGCTTTTTAAAGGAGTTTTATTCGTAGCATATGTATAAATTATTGAAAACAGAAGGCCGGGCGAAACGAGCTGAAATGGAAACCGTTCACGGAACCATTCAGACGCCGGTCTTTATGAATGTGGGAACGGTAGCTGCCATAAAGGGAGCTGTTTCCACAGAAGATTTAAAAGATATTGGATGTCAGGTCCAGTTATCAAATACCTATCATCTCCATGTTCGTACAGGAGACAAAACCATTAAGGAATTAGGCGGATTACACAAGTTTATGGTTTGGGACAGACCCATCCTTACGGATTCCGGCGGATTCCAGGTATTTTCTTTGGCAGGCCTTCGTAAAATTAAAGAAGAGGGCGTTTCCTTCCATTCTCACATTGACGGAAGAAAGATTTTTATGGGACCGGAAGAAAGTATGCAAATCCAGTCAAATCTTGGCTCTACCATTGCCATGGCCTTTGATGAGTGCCCTCCGGCAAAAGCAGAGCGTCGATATGTGGAAGATTCTGTTGCAAGAACAGAGCGTTGGTTGGTGCGATGCAAGGATGAAATGAAGCGTTTGAATTCGTTGGAAGATACGGTGAATCCTCACCAAATGCTTTTTGGTATTAATCAAGGTGCGGTTTATGATGATATCCGTATTGAAAATGCAAAGCGTATCTCTGAAATGGATTTGGATGGATATGCTGTAGGTGGTCTTGCAGTAGGGGAAACCCACGAAGAAATGTACCACGTTTTGGAAGAGACCGTTCCCTATCTGCCACAGGATAAGCCCACCTATTTAATGGGAGTAGGTACTCCTGCAAATATTTTGGAAGGGGTGGAAAGAGGAATTGATTTCTTTGACTGCGTATATCCTTCCAGAAACGGAAGACACGGACATGTTTATACCAATCATGGAAAGCTGAATCTTTTCAATCAAAAGTATGAAAAGGATATGCGTCCCATTGAAGAAGGATGTCAGTGCCCGGCCTGCAGAACTTATTCCAGAGCCTATATCCGTCATTTGTTAAAGGCAAAGGAAATGCTTGGAATGCGCCTTTGTGTGTTACATAATTTGTATTTTTACAATCATATGATGGAAGAAATCCGTCAGTCTTTGGACGAGGGAAGATTTGCTTCCTACAAAAAAGCTAAATTGGAGAGCATGGAAGCAGGAGAATAAATATTAAAACTTTATTAAGAATGGTTATTTATCTTGCGAAACCAAGTTCCTTTAGGTAAAATAGACGAAGTGAGTTTAGACATAACTAGGAGGTTATTTATTATGTTATTATCAAGTGTACTTGCATCTACAGCAACAACCGGTGCTGCTAGTTCTATCAGCTTAATCGTATGGATTGTTGTTTTATTCGTATTTATGTACTTCTTTATGATTCGTCCTCAGCAGAAGGAGACAAAGAAGAAAAATGAAATGATGTCATCTATGGCTGTTGGTGATACCGTACTTACCACATCAGGATTCTACGGTGTAATCATTGATATTTCCGATGATACTGTAATCGTTGAGTTTGGTTCTAACAAGAACTGCCGTATTCCTATGCAGATGGCAGCTATTGCTGAAATTGAAAAGCCTGAAGACGCTCAATAAAATATTTGTAAATATTGAATATAGAAACCCCGAAATCGAATTATGATTTCGGGGTTTTTTCGTTGAATAAACAAGTGTTTAATGATAAAATTTTAGAAGTATTTTGTGAATTAAAAAAAGGAGAATACTATGTCATTTTTTAAGAAAAACTTATCACAGATTGTATGGACTGTATCAGTTCTTTGTGAGATTGTTTTGATTGGTTCGGTAATGTATTTGGACTTGCTTCCTGCAAAGCTTTTGATAGTTGCAATCCTTATTTTATTATTGCTTTCTATGCTTAATGGAATGCTTCTTTTGACCCGAGTTCGAAAAAGAAAAGGGAAAAAGAACACTTGGAAACGTACGGTTGGATACGTTTTGTCTGCAGTAATTGTTCTTTGCTCTGTTTTTGGAACTGGCTATATTATCCGTGCGAAAAGTGCTTTAAACAAGGTTACAAATACCAGCGATGTTGTTGCTACTTTAGGTGTTTATGTTATGGCGGATGATACAGCGGAAGAAATCAAAGATTGTGCAGATTATGCTTTCGGTTATTTATCTACCTACAGTGAAGAACGAAATCAGTATGCCATTGATGAAATCAATGACAAAGTAAACTCAGAGATTAATGCTGAGGTTTTGGATAACATCTATACTTTGGCAGGCGCTTTGTACAGTGGCGACAGTCAGGCTATTATTTTGGATGAAGCTTTTGTTTCTGTTTTGACAGAAGTGGATGACAGCGGAGAAGAGACAGAAAGTAATACTGATTATGTAAACTTTGAGTCAGATACAAAATTGATTTATGAAATCAATATTTACGATACAGAAGAGGAAACTGAGACACAAAAGGATGTTACAAAGGATACCTTTGTTGTATATATCAGTGGTTCCGATACACGTAATACATCCCTTACCACATCCAGATCCGATGTAAATATTTTGGCTGAGATTAATCCTACCACCCATGAAGTATTATTGTTAAACACACCCAGAGATTACTACATTCCAAATCCTGCAGGTGGCGGTACCAATGATAAATTGACACACTGTGGTATCTACGGCATTGACAATTCTATGGAAGCGTTGTCACAACTGTATGATATTGACGTTGATTACTATGTACAGATTAACTTTAACGGATTTAAAAAGTTGATTGATGCAATCGGTGGAATTACCGTGGAAAGTGAATATACCTTTAGTTCCTACATATACGGTGGAACCTATCATTACACCAAAGGAAGCAACACCTTAGACGGGGCTTCAGCCCTTGCCTTTGCAAGAGAGCGTTATGAAGTGCCGGGAGGAGATGAGACTAGAGGAAAGCATCAAATGGCAGTGATTCAGGCTGTAATTGACAAGGTTACAAGCTCATCCACCATTCTTTCCAATTATTCAGATATTATGACAAGTTTGGAAGGTATGTTCGTTACCAGTTTCTCCGGTGAAGAGATTTCTTCTTTGGTGAAGATGCAGTTAAACGACAACGCTTCATGGAATATCCATTCCTTTGCAGTTAGTGGTACCGGCGGAAAGAGCACTACCTATTCCATGCCTACACAAAAATCCTATGTTATGTATCCAAACGAAGCTATGGTAAGCTTTGCTCAAAGCCTTGTGGATGCAGTGGAAAATGGTGAATCTCTTACAGATGAATCCGTTGTTTATACAGAATAATTTCTTTTAAAATTTTTTGAAAAAGATGTCTTTACAAGAGAAAAAAATTGTAGTAACATCTTAAAGTATTTTTATATGTTTCGAACAATGGCGTTCGGTTTAGTAGTAAAAGTCCAAGGGACTTTTGCCCTCTAAATCGGACGCTTTTTTTGTAAGAAAAGAGGAGTAGAAGAATGACGAAGTATGTTTTTGTGACCGGTGGGGTCGTTTCCGGTCTGGGAAAAGGTATAACGGCTGCATCTTTGGGAAGACTGTTGAAACTTCGGGGATACAAGGTTGCATCCCAAAAATTGGATCCCTATATGAACGTGGATCCCGGTACCATGAGTCCTTATCAGCACGGAGAAGTGTTTGTAACGGAAGATGGTGCGGAAACAGATTTGGATTTGGGACATTATGAGCGTTTTATTGATGAGAACTTAAATCAGTATTCCAATTTGACCAGTGGAAAGGTGTATTGGAATGTTTTGAACAAGGAGCGCCAGGGTGGCTATTTAGGCCAAACTGTTCAGGTGATTCCCCACATTACGGAAGAAATCAAAAACTTCATTTATATGGGAGCAAAAAGTTCCAAGGCAGATGTCTTGATTACAGAAATCGGTGGTACCACCGGAGATATTGAATCTCAGCCCTTTTTAGAGGCGATTCGTCAGGTTTCTTTGGAGAAGGGTAAGGAAAATTGTTTGTTTATCCATGTGACCTTAGTTCCTTATTTAAGTGGCTCTAATGAGCATAAATCAAAGCCGACACAGCATTCCGTAAAAGAGTTACAGTCTATGGGAATCTTCCCGGATGTGATTGTTGCCCGGGTGGATCGTCCGTTGGAAGAAAGCATTAAGGATAAGATTTCTTTGTTCTGTAATGTGAAAAAGGACTGTGTAATTGAAAATGATACTATGGACTGCTTGTATGAAGCGCCTTTGATGTTACATAAAAACGGATTAGATACCGTTGCTTGCCGTGAATTAAATCTTGTGGATCATCCCTTGGATTTGAAGCCTTGGAATGACATGGTGGAAGGAATTCACAACCTTTCGAAAAAGACCGTTATCGGTATTGTAGGAAAATATGTGGCATTACATGATGCGTATTTATCAGTAAGAGAATCTTTGTATCATGGTGGCTATGCCAATGATTGTGATGTGGAAATCCGTTGGATTGATTCTGAAGAGATTACAAAAGAAAATGTGGATTTGGTCTTAGGTGGATTGGATGGTATTTGTGTTCCCGGAGGATTTGGTGATCGTGGAATCGAAGGAAAAATTTTGGCTGCACAATATGCCAGAGAAAAGGATGTTCCATATTTGGGCTTATGCCTTGGAATGCAGATTTGTGCCATTGAATTTGCCAGAAATGTGTGCGGTATAAAAGATGCCAGCTCCGGTGAATTTACCCCAGATGGAGCCAATAATGTAATTGATTTAATGGAAGAGCAGATGGCAATTCATAGAAAGGGCGGTACCATGCGTTTGGGTGCATATCCTTGTAAGGTAAAGGAGGGTACGAAACTCTTTGAAGCATACAAAAGTGAATTGATCCAGGAGAGACATCGTCACAGATATGAATTTAATAATGCCTATCGTCAGATTATGGGAGAAAAAGGACTTACCTTTTGTGGAGTATCTCCGGACGACAGTATCGTGGAAGCGGTGGAAGTATCCGAAAACAAATTCCATGTAGGCGTACAATTCCATCCGGAATTTAAATCCAGACCCAACAAGCCCCATCCTTTGTTTGCGGAGTTTATTAAAGCGTCATTAATCTAAAAAAACTTATATATGAAAAAGCCATGAGTAGTTTTGAATTACTCATGGCTTTTCTTATGAATGAATTAGTTTGTTTTAACATACCAAGAATTTTATCTGTGGTGAAGAGCAACAGCGATGTTAATCGCATGGTCGGAGCAACGTTCCAAGTCAGTAGACATATCTGTAAATACAACGCCTGCTGCTGGGTCGCACTTGCCTTTCATCAAACGGTTTACGTGGTTTTCTACCATGTCGGATTGAATCTGATCAACTAGTTCTTCCTGAGCTTCACAAGCAGGAAGCAAAGCAAAGTTTTCTGTTGTAAAGATTTCAATGGACATATCAATTGTCTTTAAAGTAGCTTCTGTAATGGATTTTATTTCCTTTCGTGCGGGTTTGGAAAGGTTATCTTTTGCTCGACCAATCTTTTGGCGGTATTCAATGATGTTTTCTGCATGATCGGAAATACGCTCAAAGTTGGAAGCGATAATGGTAAGCTGTGTTGCTCGGAATGCATCGGCCTCAGAAATATCCATGGTACGAAGCTGAATCAATCGCTCTGTGATTTCGTTGGTCAGGTAGTCTACAATGCTTTCTGTGGTTTCTACCTGTTCGATTAAATCATCCTCTTTGGCAAAGAAGCATTCTACGGAAGCTTCCAAATTGTCTCTTGCCATTTTTCCCAAACGCTCGATTTCTTTGACTGCCTGAGCAATTACAACGGAAGGAAGTGTATTTTTGGCTTCCACCATATAGATAAGCTGTTTTTCCTGCTTGGATCTTGTTTCCTCCGGAAGTACGGGGATTATTTTTTCTGTAATGGCAACAATCTTTTCTGAGAATGGCAACATAATCAATACTGCGAATATAGCAAACAGTGTATGGGTGTTTGCGACTTGACGCCCGATATCGTTGGGCGATAGGGCACAAATGAAATCCAATATCTGAGGGAATACGGTAATCAATGTGGTCAGAATTACTGCACGAATCAGGTTGAATATTAAATTCAAAAGAGCAGTACGTTTGCCGTTTCTGTTTGTAGTCAAACTAGCAAGGATATTTGGAGTAACGGAACCGATGGCAGCACCGATGACCAAGTAAACCGCTGTGTGATAATCTAAGATACCTTGGACGGCAAAGGCCTGGAAAATTACAACGGATGAAGAGGAACTTTGCAACAATGCTGTAAATGCCAAACCAAATAAAATAGCAATTATAGGATTCTTCAAGTTATCTAAAAATGTAATGAAGGCGGCACTTTGCGAAAGTGGTTTGATTGCATCTTTAATTAATCCGATACCAACAAAGAGCATACCGAAACCTAATACGATGGAACCGATGTGTTTTACGGTAGGTTTCTTTATGAACAAATACATAATAACGCCGGCAAACAAAAGAATAGGCGCTAATGCAGTTAAATCAAAAGCTGTAATCTGTGCGGTAATAGTGGTACCGATGTTGGCACCCATGATAACGGCGATGGCTTCTGCCAATTCCATTAAACCGGAATTTACAAAACCGATAACCATCATATCCGTCGCTGATGATGATTGAATTAAAACTGTAACGGCAATACCTAAAAGAACCGCCACTGTTTTATTGGAAGTTACTTTTTCTAAAAGGCTGCGGAGTTTATCCCCCGCTGCATTTTGAAGTCCGGTTGACATAATGGTCATACCGTAAAGAAAGAGGCCGACGCCTCCTAATAATGTGAAAAATTGTACATACGTCATAAGAATTGAATCTCCTTAATTCTTTCATTCATAAAATCCTTATTTAGTCCTTCTTAAGATTAACGAAAAGTCGTTGATTTGTAAAGATTTTTCTTGTTATAATATAGGTAGATTTTTTTGGGGGTTTTGAATATGGATTTTAGCGTTAAAGAATTACAGGTTGAAGATTTAATCTCCATTCTAAATGTGCAAAATATTACACTACGGGAATTTTGGGACAGATTAGAAGATTATTTCACAAAAAGTAAATTGGCGCAGCGGTTGCATGTAGCTTTAATTGAAGTGGACATATCCGTTGATGCCAGTATTTTTAATTTAAACGGAAAAGACGAGATGTTTACTTCCAGATTTGCGGAGGCAGGAGCAGAGTGTTTGAGTTTCAATTATCCTGCGGTAAACAACGGCTGTGGACGTGGAAAGGTATATGCCCAAAAGGGACATAACTTTACGAAAGATGAAAAAGACGTGATCACGTTTATCAGTGTATTATGCCATCAGATGATGAGTCGTATCCGTTTAAAAGCTGATTTAGATAAAGTTAAATACATTGATATTTTAACCGGCCTTTACAATACGCCTGGGATTTCCATGCAGGGAAAGAAATTAGAGGCTTTAGGAGAGTTAAAGGACTATTCAGTTGTCTTTTTAAACCTTCACCAATTTGGTGTAATCAATAAATCCTATGGAAATCGAAACGGAGATGCGATTCTAATTGATTATGCCAAATACCTTTATGGCTTGTCTCTTCGAGATGGAGGATATGCTGCCCGTTTAGGCGGAGATAATTTCTTCATCATTGTTCGAAGCGAGTATTTGAATCGTCTTTTAGATGATTTAAAAGAAGTGGAAGTATCCTTAACACTTATGGATCGGGTAGAGGTTATTAAACTTAAAGGTCACGTTGGTTATTATCAGTGTGATATGGGTGATGAGTATAATGTGGCCATGCAAAAAGCTTCTGCGGCTAGCGGATATGCAAAGGCAAGAAATGAAAGTGAAGCAGTTGCTTTTTCAGAAAAAATGGAATTAAGATCATAAAAAAAACTCGGATTGAAATTCAATCCGAGGTTTTTTTAATGTTGAAATGTTCTTGAAAACTCAAATTTCGGTTCACTTGTTAAATTGATGTGAAGCTTTCTGAGAATGTTTTCATCGGTTTCTGATAATAAAACAGTGGAATGCATATCAACATGATTTAAGTTGTCCAGTTCCATCATTGCTTTTTTCGCATTTTCATTTGTTGCACTGGAAATGGAAAGAGCGGTTAAAACTTCGTCACAGTGAAGTCTGGTATCCTGACTGTGAAGATATTCTTTTTTCAACTGAGTAATGGGAGCCAAAGCTTCCGGCGAGATTAAGTGCTCTTTGTGGTCGATACCGGCCATATCTTTTAATGCATTAAGCAATACAGCTGCAGCGGAGTTCATTAAATCAGAAGATTTTCCGGTAACGATTTCTCCGTTGGGAAGTTCGATGGCAGAAGCGGTGTGTCCTGTAGTTTCTTCACGAACCAAAGCATGTTTTACAACCAAACGGTCATTTACGCTTAATCCTGCCTGCTTTAACAAAAGCTCTAACTTACGGAAGGCATCCTTTGAACCAGAGCCTCTCTTTAATGCACAAGCTTCCTTATAGTAGCGGCGGATGATTTCCTGATTTGCTGCATAGCGGCAAGCGTCATCATCACAAATACATTTTCCTGCCATGTTAACACCCATATCTGTAGGTGACTTGTAAGGGCATTCTCCGTAGATATGTTCAAACATTGCCTGAAGAACAGGAAAAATCTCAATGTCGCGGTTATAGTTTACGGTAGTTTCGTTATATGCTTCCAAATGGAAGGGGTCAATCATGTTTACGTCGTTCAAATCAGCTGTAGCAGCTTCATAAGCGAGGTTTACAGGATGCTTTAAAGGAAGATTCCAAATAGGGAAGGTTTCGAATTTGGCATAGCCGGCATTTACCCCGTTTTTCTTTTCATGATAAAGCTGAGATAAGCAGGTTGCCATTTTTCCGGATCCGGGGCCGGGAGCAGTAATGACTACCAAAGGCCGGGTAGTCTTAATGTAATCGTTTTTGCCGAAGCCTTCTTCGGAAACGATGTGTTCAATATTTCCGGGATAATCTTCAATTTTGTTTAGTACGTAGGAATCAATTCCAAGTCCTTTTAATTTTTCTCTGAATCGATCTGCGTCAGGTTCTCCGCTGTATTGAGTAATACAAACGCTTCCTACATATAATCCAAGACCCTGGAATACGTCTACAAGACGAAGTACATCCTGGTCGTAGGTGATGCCCAAATCGCCACGGATTTTGTTGGATGCGATAGCACCTGCAGAGATAACAATGACTACTTCCGCCTGATCTTTTAATTGGAGTAACATCTTCATTTTGGAATCGGGTTCAAAACCGGGAAGAACACGGGATGCATGATAATCATCAAACAACTTTCCTCCAAATTCCAAATACAATTTATCTCCGAAATGGGAGATACGTTCTTTGATATGCTCTGATTGCATTTTCAAGTATTTGTCGTTATCAAAACCTATCTTCATTTTTGACTCCTTCCTATTATATTTCATAAAAACTAAAAAATTATATCACGGAGATTTTGGTAATTCAAGAAGGGAAGAAAAATGAAAAAAATTCATAATAAAGTTATTGAAAAATACACTTCCTTTTTTTATAATCAAAATGTTGTGTGAAGACGTTAAACGTCAAAAGGAAAGAGAGGAGTCTGAAATGTTAGAAAAACTTTTCAAACTAAAAGAGAACAACACTAATGTAAAAACTGAAGTGTTGGCTGGATTTACTACCTTCATGACAATGGCTTACATTTTGGCAGTAAACCCGAATATCCTTTCCGCTTCAGGAATGGATAGTACCGCTATTTTGATTGCAACATGTCTTGCATCTTGCATCGGTACATTTTGTATGGCATTTATGGCTAATTACCCCTTCGCTTTGGCTCCGGGTATGGGATTAAATGCTTACTTCGCATTTACAGTATGCGGAAACCTTGGATATGACTGGAAAGTAGCTTTGATGGCTGTATTCGTTGAAGGTCTTATCTTCATTGTTCTTTCACTTACAAATGTTCGTGAAGCAATCTTTAATGCAATTCCTTCTACTTTAAAGAAGGGTGTTTCAGCAGGTATTGGTTTATTTGTTGCTTTCATTGGTTTACAGGGATGCTACCTTGTAGTTAACAATGATTCGACACTTCTTACATATACTGCATTCCGTGATAACTGGCATACACAGGGTATCTGTGCAGTGCTTGCATTGATTGGATTTGTAATTACCGTAATTCTTTACATCAAAGGAGTTATGGGATCTATCTTAATTGGTATCGTAGCAACATGGGTTCTTGGTATGATTTGCCAGGCTGTTGGTATTTACACTGTAGATATTGAAGCTGGATTCTATTCATTGTTCCCTAGCCTTGGAATCACTGATTTCTCTGCTCTTGGAGAAACATTTGGTCAGGCATTCAAAGCTGATTTCTCAAATGTAGGAATTTTCAACTTCATCGTTGTTTTACTTTCCTTCTTATTTGTAGATATGTTTGATACCATCGGAACCTTAATCGGTGTTTCTGAAAAGGCTGGTTTCCTTGATGAAGAAGAGAAGCTTCCTCGTATTAAACCTGCTCTTTTAGCAGATGCTATTGCAACTTCTGTTGGTGCTGTTTTAGGTACATCTACAACTACAACATTTGTTGAGTCTTCTTCAGGTGTTGGTGCAGGCGGACGTACAGGTCTTACTTCTGTAGTTACTGGATTGTTATTCTTACTTGCAATTTTCTTTGCACCTATCTTTACAGCAATCCCTGGATTTGCTACAGCTCCTGCATTGATTTTCGTAGGATTTTTGATGTTATCTTCAATCTTAAAGATCAACTTCAATGACTTAAGAGAAGCAATCCCTGCTTATCTTACAGTTTTGTGCATGCCTTTGATGTACTCCATCGCTGAAGGTATTGCAATCGGATGTATTTCTTACGTAGTAATCAATGTTATTTGCAACATTGTTATGGAAGAAAAGAAGAAGATTACACCTCTTATGTATGTATTGGCAGTAATCTTTGTTTGCAAGTACATCTTCTTATAAGATTAATTTTTAAGAATTATCCCGGTGGTGAATTTCGCCATCGGGATTTTTTTGTTGTTTGACACTATTGTATATTTCTCCTATACTTAATAAGTTGAAAAATAAAGGTGAGATTTATGTCAAAAAATTATAAAAATTGGGAAAAATTAGATAATACTGCAAAGGTTTTTCCTGTGATTGCAACGGATGCTCTTACCAATACTTATCGTATCAGTGTTGTGCTAAATGAGGACATACAGCAGGAGTTGTTGCAGGAAGCAGTGGATAAAGTCCTTCCGAAAATGCCGGGGTTTAATCTTAGATTACGTACCGGTTTTTTCTGGTATTATTTGGAGGAAAACGGAAAGCCTGCTCCAAAAGTTGTGGAGGAGGAGACCTACCCTTGCAGAATGATTTATCAGAATAAGAACAACAGCTATTTGTTTCGAGTTTCATATTATAAAAACCGTATTAATCTTGAAGTGTTCCATGTTTTAGCGGATGGAATGGGTGGCATCGGATTTTTAAGAGAAATCACCTATCAGTATTTACGCTTGGCCCATCCGGATATTACGGAAAAATTGGGAGACGGACTTAGTGAAGAAACTTCTTTGGACAGAGAAGATAGTTATATATCCAATTATAAAAAGGCATCGAAAAGTGTTTATGCTACCAAGAGAGCATTTTTGATTAAAGGGGATAAGCTTCCTTATGGAGGATTCGGTGTGGTTCATGGCTTTATGCCTGTCAGCCAGTTGAAAAAAGTCAGCAAAGAAAAGTATGGCATCAGTATTAATGAATATCTGATTTCAGCCTTTGTTTATGCGACTTATTTGACCCATGGAAGATACGTATCTGAAAAGAAGCCTATTCGAGTTGCGGTGCCTGTAAATATGAGACCTTATTTTGATTCCATTACGACGAAAAATTTCTTTGTAATGGTTTCAGCAGAGTTTGCACCGGATAAAGATGAGTACAGTTTTGAAGAAATCACTCAGATTATTCACAAAAGTTTAAAATCACAAATAACCAAAGAGCACTTAGAGGCAATCTTTTCTTATAATGTGTCAAATGAGCAGCTTTTTGTTGCCAGAAGTGTGCCGTTGTTTTTGAAGAATATAGGCATAAAAGCTGTTTACAACAAGTCAGCTTTGGCGAATACAACTACCATTACCAATATTGGAAATATTAAGGTAAAAGAGGAATATGAGCCGTACATTAAAATGTTCCATTCCTTTTTGTCCTTTTCAAAAGGCCAGGAGTTAAAGTGTACCATTACATCTTATAAAGATACTTTGGCCTATACATTTACGTCAGCATTTGAAGATACATCAATACAAAGAAGATGTTTTCGACAAATCGCCAAAGACGGCGTGGACGTAAACATTGAAACCAACGGAGTTTATTATGAGTAGAGTATGTCATCATTGTGGTGTAAATGTATTGGACAATACTCAGAAATGTCCTTTGTGTAACGGGATTATGGAAGGACAGGACGAGGGTGTTCAGACTTACCCCAATGTAGTGGAAAAAATTAAAAAAATCAGTATTATTATGCGAGTGCTTCTGGCAATATGGGCCGGCACATTTATTTGTTTGGGGGTGCTGTCTTATTATAGGAGAGGCGCTTTATTGCCGGTAGTCATTACCGGTACGGTTTGCCTTTATGTTTTGTTTATGATTTGGCTTATGACAAAACCGGAATACGGATATATGAAGCGTATATTCGGAGCAATTATTATCGGGGTTGTTTTGGTTGTTGGAATAGACGTGTTGTTGGGCTTTTACCGATGGTCCCTAAACTATGTACTTCCTGCCGGATTGATTCTAATGGATGTGGCTTTGATCATTCTTCGAATTATTAACCGCAGAAATTGGCAAGGCTATATGGCACAACAGTTGCTGGTAATTATTATGGGACTGTGTCCGGTTATTTTCATCCTAAACGGTTGGATTACGGACCCCATGCTTTCTATAATTGCAATTGTGGAGTCCATTGTTTTATTTGTCACCACTTTGATTATGGGTGGAAGAGCAGCAAGAATGGAACTTCGCAGAAGATTTCATATTTAAAAAATAAGCGTAGATTTGAAGTTTGATCAAATCTACGCTTTCTTTTATTGTTCGATTAAATGAGATACATTTAAGTATTTTGGAATACCGTTTTCATAGGTTTGCTTTGCTTCTCCTATAATCAAAGGTCGTAAGTATTCCACCATCTTATGGGTGACATCGTTTCCGGCTTCGTTAATATAATCCTGAGGAACCGCTTTCACTTCGTTAGCAATTTCGCAAACCTTGTGATATCCGTAGGTCACTTCATAAGGGTTGGAAGATGTACGGGTCAAGGTAGCCATGACACCGGTTTCTCCTTTTTCAAAAAGTTCTACAGCGGTTTTTCCAAGATTCATGGATTCATTTAAATCTGTCTCTGATGCGATATGAGATGCGCATCGCTGTAAGATGTTCATCTCAATACCTCGAGTTTTTACACCCAATTCTTCGTGGAGTTTTTGCTCTAAGTATTTTGCTGCACCGGATAACATGGCGTGTCCGAAGTTGTCTGTCTTTGCTTCAGAAGCGGAAATGTAATTTCCTTCTTTGTCTCGAATTCCTTCGGATACGGCAATGACTACATCATCCTGGGTTTCTAACAGTTCCTTTGTATCTTTGATACATTCATTTATATCAAAAGGTTTTTCTGGTAAATAAATCAAGTGAGGAGCATTGGAATAACCATTTCTTGCCAAAACGGAAGAAGCAGTGAGCCATCCGGCGTCTCTTCCCATGATTTCTACGATGGTGACACTCTTGATATGATAGATGTAAGTATCATGCGCAATCTCCAAAAGGGATGTGGCAACATATTTTGCTGCAGATCCAAATCCCGGAGTGTGATCAATATGAACAAGGTCGTTATCAATGGTTTTTGGAATTCCGATAACTGCAACATCTTTGTTGTGTGATGCAGCATAAGCAGACAGTTTATCTACGGTATCCATGGAATCATTTCCACCAATATAGAAAAATGCGCCTACGTTCTTTTCTTCGAAAACCTGAAATACCTTTTCATAAAAAGACTGGTCTTCCTCTACTGTGGGAACGCGGAAACGGCATGAACCCAAATACATAGCAGGAGAGTTTTTCAGATTTTCAATAAAGGTATTGTCTTTTTCTACAGCCTGGGTCAGATTTAAAAAATTGCCGCTTAAAATACCGGTAATTCCGTTTAATGAGCCATAAATGGTATCGAAGGTGTTCGATACTTGGTTTTGTTTTAATACTCCCGCAAGACTGGCGTTTATGGCTACCGTCGGTCCTCCGGATTGAGCGATAATTAAATTCTTCATATCCATAATCTTAATATAATCGAAATTCTTGTTCAAGTCCGGTTTTTTGGACAGCTAAAAAATATAATGAGATTATAAACAATAGAAATGCAGATGAGAACAAGAATGGGAGGCACATTATGGACAAGAAGAATTTTTTGAGTAAAGAACAGATTTTTATATATTTGGGAGTAGCCCTGTTATATGCGTTAGGGATTGTCTTCTTTTTCATTTTAATTTTGGGAGTGGATTTGTATCATACGGATTTGTCGGCTTGGATTAGTCTTTATTCCGTGATTACTGCCGGTGTTTGGTCCTATTTTATATGCAAAAAATTACCCTAAAAGATATGGAGTTTTTCCTGCGGGACGGTTGACGATGAAGAGTAGTTTTTTTATAATCAAATGGAGTATAATTTTACTTGTAAATTCTATTTGAGGTGAATACTTATGAAAACTTTAAGCCGTTGTTTTTTAGGCTTTCTTATGATTCTTTGTATGACATTGTCGATTCCGTCTGTATCCTTTGCAGAGGGAACCACGATGATTGATCTTTCCAATAAGGCTCCTTCTGTAGGGGACAAGATTACCATGACTGTTTCCGGTTCGGATTCGTCCACCATTACAATCAAATTCAATTCTTCTGTTTTGAATTTTTCTTCTTGTAATGTTTCAGGATACAGTGCAGAGGGAAATACTGTTACCTTTACGGCGAAGGATGGCGCAGTAGAGTTTGTTGCAGCTACAGAAGGTTCTTCAAACTTAATCGTATCTTCCGATTCTTTGACGGGA
Organism: Lachnospiraceae bacterium; assembly: GCA_024694625.1. Lineage (GTDB taxonomy): Bacteria > Bacillota > Clostridia > Lachnospirales > Lachnospiraceae > JAILEN01. The sequence continues at coordinate 18,837 of JAILJP010000106.1, forward strand.
AGTTCCACTACATTAAGTGTCAGCGGTTCTTCTACAGAATCAGATCCTTCATCTGAATCCGACAATTCCACAGAAACTGAAACCACAGAAGAACAAACTAGTCAGGAGACTACTACAGAGTCCAACAGTTCCAGCAGTTCTGAAACTTCCTATGACTTTATGTATGGAGATACCGCATATGTGATTTCCAAGCGTTTTACTGAAAGTCAGATTCCCAAGGGATTTCAGTCTACTACAGTTACAATTCATGAAAAAGAAGTGAAAGCTGTTTCCAATGATGTAATGACCTTACTGTATTTGAAACTGGCTTCTGATACCTATGGAGAGGGCAGCTTCTTTGTTTACGACGCTTCTTCTGACAGCGTTTCTCCTTTGATGATGTTGGGAAGTGCAGAGGATTATGTGATTGTTCAGACTCCAGCAGAGATGCCTTCGACTCTTTTGGTAGAGACTACCTTTGCAAAGGATGATGTGACATACAGCGCTTACCAAATCAATGGTCTTCGAAATGCATTTTATTATGTATACGGCGTAGATGAAAATGGCGCACAGGGATGGTTTTTATATGATTCCGAGGAGGATACGTTAAGCCGTGCCAATGCAGATGCGTTTTCTTATTTAGGACAGGCACAGGATGAGAGCAACACCGACGTTGCTACAGACACAGATGATACCAACAAAAAGGAATCTTTCCTTTCTAATATTGAACCTCGTAATATCATTGCGGTTCTTGTTTTGGTACTGGCTGTAGTGGTTGTCATTGTGATTAATGTCATGATTTCAAAGAGGCGGGATGATGAGGACGAGGAAGAAGAATTTGAAGAAGCGTCTATTTCTCAGAGCCGTGAAAAAGCCCCTGTAAAGAAGGCAGAAGAATCTACAAAGACATTGGATGAAATCGTAAACGAAGCAGATGATGTTACTCCTTCCGATGAGGATGATGAGGAAGAAGAAAAGAGAGGCTTTTTCTTCCGTCGTCGCAAACGTGAAGATGATGATATTTGGGCAGAATCTGATGAAGAAGAGGATGAGGAAGAAGATGAGGATGATGACGATGATGACGATAAGAATCCTCCGGGAAATTCTACACCCAATCATGAAATAAACCTTATGGACTTAAACAATTTATAAAGGCAAGTTATGGAATATACAAAACAACTTAAAAAAGCAATTGATTACAGCAAACGGGTTTCCAAAAAACTCGGTCACAATTACATAGGTACAGAGCATTTATTGTTAGGGTTGTTGCGTCAAAAAGACACTCTTACATATGAATTGCTTACTGCAGAAAACATTACCGAAGATCATATTACCCAGTTGATCTTTGAGTATATTGCCGAAGAAAACGGCATAAAGGTTTTAGACAAAGATGGCTATACTCCCAAGATGGAGGGACTTTTGTCCTTGGCTGAAGGAGAAGCAAAGACCTGCCGTAGCAAGAAAGTCGGTACCGAACATATTTTAATGGCGATTCTTCGTACACCGGAGTGTGCAGCTACCAGATTGTTGGCTTCTATGGATGTAAATCTTCAAAAGCTTTTTACCTCCCTTTTAACCGCAATGGGACAGGAAGGTCAAAACTACCGCGAAGAGACTATGGCCCACAACCGTCAAGGTCGAAATCGACAGGGGGTATTGGAGCAGTATTCTAGAAACCTGTCTGCCTTGGCTGCTCAGGGTGAATTGGATCCGATTATAGGTAGAGAAGATGAAATCCAAAGAGTAATCCAAATCCTTAGTAGACGTGGGAAAAACAACCCTTGTTTAATTGGAGAACCCGGAGTTGGTAAAACCGCCATTGTAGAAGGTTTGGCTCAGCGTATTGAGACAGGGGCAGTGCCGGATTCTGTACGGGGAAAGAGAATTCTTACCTTGGATTTATCCGGAATGGTTGCTGGTTCTAAGTATAGAGGTGAATTTGAAGAGCGTATCAAAAATGTTCTTCGGGAAGTAACAGAAGATGGAAATGTTATTTTATTTATCGATGAAATTCATACCTTAATCGGTGCTGGTGGCGCCGAAGGTTCCATCGATGCTGCTAATATGCTTAAACCTGCTATGGCACGAGGTGAAATTCAGGTTATTGGTGCAACTACAGTAGAGGAATATCGTAAGCACATTGAAAAAGATGCAGCTTTGGAAAGACGATTCCAGCCGGTAATGGTGGAAGAGCCTAGCTTAGAGGAGACGAAGCTCATCCTAAAAGGAATTAAGTCTGTTTACGAAGAACATCATGGACTTACCATTTCCGATGATGCCATTGATGCCTGTGCAGAATTGGCACAGCGTTATATTTCAGATCGATTTTTGCCGGATAAGGCCATTGACCTTATGGACGAATCTGCAGCAAAGATACGTTTGAATACCATTAAGACACCGGAACACTTATATGAAATAGAAGAAGATTTGCACGGATTTGATTCTCGCATTGAAGAAGCTTTGATTCAGGGAGACTTAAAACTTGCAGCAAAACTTCGAAAAGAAAAAGCAAAACTTGCAGAAAAAATTGCAAAAGACAAAAAGAAGCTGGCTCGTTCCAATGCCAAAAAGAATCTTGTTTTAACCTATGAGGATATTGCAGATGTTGTATCCGTATGGACAAAGATTCCTGTGGCGAAGTTGACGGAATCCGAGACCAAGCGTTTAAATAAACTGGAAAACACCCTTCATAAGAGAGTAATCGGACAGGATGAAGCAGTAACTGCTGTTTCCCGTGCGGTTCGACGAGGAAGAGTTGGATTAAAAGAACCGGGAAGACCTATTGGATCTTTCTTATTCCTAGGACCTACCGGTGTTGGTAAAACAGAGGTTTCGAAAGCTTTGGCGGAAGCTGTTTTTGGCTCAGAAGAAGCTATGATTCGTGTGGACATGACCGAGTATATGGAAAAGCATTCCGTATCAAAGATGATTGGTTCTCCTCCGGGATATGTAGGTTATGATGAGGGCGGACAGCTGTCAGAGAAGGTTCGGAGAAACCCTTATTCTGTAATTTTATTTGATGAGATAGAAAAAGCACATCCTGATGTATTTAATATTTTGTTGCAGGTATTGGATGAAGGACATATTACAGATTCTCAAGGTCGAAAAGTAGACTTTAAGAACACCATTATTATTATGACTTCCAATGCCGGAGCAAAAGAGATTATGGAGCCTAAGCATTTGGGATTCCTACAGGAAGATACGGAAAAACAGGACTACGAATTTATGAAAAACCGTGTTATGGAAGAATTGAAGCATTCTTTCAAGCCGGAGTTTTTGAACCGTATTGATGAAACCATCGTATTTAGAGCTTTGAACAAGAATGATATGACAAAGATTGTCTCCATTATGACAAAGTCTTTAGTAAAGCGATGCAAAGAACAAATGAATCTGACGCTTACCATTAAGCCGGCAGTAAAGAAATACATTGTAGAAAAAGCATTTGATCCTAAGTTTGGTGCCAGACCTCTTAGAAGACGAATCCAAACAGATATTGAGGATGCTTTGGCTGAAGAATTGTTGTCCGGAAAGTTGGATAAAGCTGATGAAGTCATAGTTACAGTGAAAAAAGATATAATAGTTTTTGAAGGAAAGTAGGAGGAAAAACATGGCTATTATAAGCGAATTGATTCGTGAAGAATCAAACGGAACCATTAGTTTTGGAGATTATACCTTAGGTTCCAAGAGCAAAAAAGAAGATTTTAAACATGGCGGAGATCTTTATAAAGTTAAGACATTTAAAGAGATTACTAAACTGGAAAGAAACGGAGCATTTGTTTATGAATCTGTTCCTGGAACAGCTGTAAATGAGTTATCCATTTCAGAAAACGAAGTTTCTTTTTCTGTAGAAGGATTTGAAGATGCTCAGGTTACATTGGAGTTAGAACCTGAAACAGAGTATGATATTACCGTTGATGGTGTGGATGCCGGAAAAATGAAAACAAATCTCGGCGGAAAATTGAGCCTTAGCGTTGAAATTGATTCCGGAAAGTTAGTACCGGTTAAAGTTTCTAAAATCTAGTTTATTCAGAAGCCCTGCCGATGGCAGGGCTTTTTTTAGGAGGAAATTATGGCGAAAGGAAAATCAACCGTATTTTTTTGTCAGAATTGTGGAAATGAATTTTCCAAATGGATGGGACAGTGTCCGGCTTGTCACCAATGGAATACCTTGGTGGAAGAAAAACTGGATAAGCAGGAGATAAAAAGCCGCAAACTTGTTTCTGATGTAAAGACTTCAACTTTAAAGGAGGTAAATGAATCTGACGAAGCCAGAGTGTCGGCAGGAATGAAGGAATTGGACCGCGTTCTAGGAGGCGGAATCGTAAAAGGTTCCATGGTACTGGTGGGAGGAGATCCCGGTATCGGTAAATCCACCTTGCTTTTACAGGTTTGCAAGAATGTTTGCGAGAATGGTTTGCATATGCTCTATATTTCCGGTGAGGAATCATTGCAACAAATAAAGCTCCGTGCCAATCGTATGGGCGAATTCAATGATAATTTGGCTTTGCTTTGCGAAACCAATCTGGGAATCATTAAGGGCGTAATTGAAAAAACAAAACCGGATATGGTGGTGATTGATTCTATTCAAACCATGTATGATGAAGAGGTTGGCTCTGCTCCGGGAAGCGTATCGCAGGTACGACAATCCACATCGGTTTTGATGCAAATTGCAAAAGGATTAAATATTACCGTATTTGTGGTTGGCCATGTTACAAAGGAAGGTGTGGTGGCCGGTCCTCGTGTATTGGAACATATGGTGGATACGGTACTTTATTTCGAAGGTGACCGTCACGCCAGCTATCGTATTTTAAGAGGGGTGAAAAACCGTTTTGGTTCTACCAATGAAATTGGCGTCTTTGAAATGCGTCAAAACGGATTGGTAGAGGTGGAAAATCCTTCACAGTTTATGTTGGATGGTAAGCCAAAAGGAGCTTCCGGTTCTGTTGTGGCGTGTTCTATGGAAGGAACCAGACCGATACTGTTAGAAGTGCAGGCACTTGTTTGCCGGAGTAATTTTGGTAATCCCAGACGAACTGCCAATGGTTGTGACTTTAACAGAGTGAATCTATTGATGGCGGTTTTGGAAAAACGATTGGGGCTTCCTCTTGGAGAATATGATGCTTATGTGAATATTGCAGGTGGTATTCGGATGAATGAGCCGGCAGTGGATCTTGCTATTGTTCTTGCCCTTGTTTCTTCCTATAAAGAAAAAGCTTTGGATGAAACTATGATTTGTTTTGGAGAAGTTGGATTAAGCGGCGAAGTACGTTCTGTAAATATGGTGGAACAACGGGTGAACGAGGCGAAAAAACTTGGCTTTACCACTTGTATTTTGCCAAAGGTATCATTAAAAAGTGTTGGAACGATTGATGGAATCAAAATAATTGGTGTAGAAAATATAAGAGAAGCTGTAGATTTGCTGTAATGATTTTTTTTAATTCTTCTTATATATAGAAAGACTAACTATTAAAAGTCAAGTTGAAAAAAGATATTTTTTGAATAAAGTGCAGAAATGCATTTT
>JAILJP010000109.1 GCA_024694625.1 Lachnospiraceae bacterium
CATCTGGTAAGCCCATCCCTGATCTGAATGGAAGGTCCTACGATAAGGACAGTCTGATGTGATTTCTATCGCCTGTTCAAGAGCATCCATTACATTCTTGGCAGATGGATGTTTATCTATTCCAAAACTTAGTATTTCTCCATTACACATATCCATAAATGGCTCCAGATAGAGCTTGTGCATGGTCATGTGACCTTTTGTATCTACTTCATAGTACTTTAGCTCTGTTGTATCGGTGGTTATTTTCTGGTGCGGTATATGGGTATTAAACTTTCTCTTAATCCTGTTAGGAGCAACAGTTCCTACTTTCCCTTTGTAGGAACTGTATTTTCTGCTCTTACGAGTAAAGGATGTCACCTGGAGTCCTAGCTTCTGCATAATTCGTTGAACCTTCTTTTTGTTGACCTTGTATCCCTGATTATTTAATTCGCCTACCACTCTACGATAACCATAGTCCTTGTTACTCGCGCGTATAGCAAGTATCGTTTCTTCTAGTACTTTATCTGGATTCTCCCGGTCGAATCTCTTTTGCCAGTACATAAATGTCGCCTTTGGCATACCTGTATATGAGAGAAGGTCTTTTAGTTTGAACTGTCTTCGGAGGCTGTTGATGATTCGCGACGTTCTCTCATTTTTGCTTCGTCCTCTAAACGCAGTCTCCTCAGTTCTTTTAAAAATGCATTCTCTATTCTTAGCTTTAATAATTCATCTTCTAACTCTTTTACATGTTCTACGCTTGTATCAACAGTAGTCTCATCTGGTAGAGTAGAAGTCTTCTTGGTTGACTTATCCATTGTTTTCTTACGACCTTTCTTGATAGGTCTCAATGCATCAGGACCGCTCGCTCGAAAGCGTTTTACCCAGTTCACAATCATGCTTGGATTAGTGATTCCTTCTTGTAGAGCTAAATCCTGATATGAGATTTCACTTGATAAATATAACTCTACAACAGAAAGTTTCTTTTCGAAAGAATATGTTTGGTTCTTACGGGAGCGAATTAGTCCCACATCTCCGAATTTCTGGTAATTATGGACCCATTCTTCAATATCTCTTTTGGCGGGAACCCCATAAGTTTTAGAAAGATATCTATAACCACCTTCACCGTTTAAATAGGCTTTGACAACTTTCTTTTTGAATTCAAAAGAATACTTAGACATAAAAATACCGACCTCCAAATGTTAGATTTTTGGTCTAACTTTTGGGGGTCGGTACATTTTCCTCTGTCTCTTTGTTTTTTAACGCTATACAAAATGAAGACGAAAGAACCGTCCCCTGGCCAAAAGAATCGTCCCTATTTGCGCTGGAAGTTTGCACGCTTACGCATGGTAGGATCCAAGATACGCTTTCTGATACGAAGGGATTCGGGAGTTACCTCCAAAAGCTCATCTGTTTCGATGAAGTCCAAAGCCTGTTCCAAAGATAAAATCTTAGGAGGAACAAGGGTAAGTGCTTCATCTGCTGATGAAGAACGTGTATTGGTTAAGTGTTTCTTCTTACATACGTTTAATTCAATATCTTCGTTTCTTGAGCAAGAACCGATTACCATTCCGGCATATACCTTTTCTCCAGGTCCGATGAAGAGGGTTCCTCTATCTTGAGCGGAGAACAAACCGTAGGTTACGGATTCACCGGATTCAAATGCGATAAGAGAACCGGTCTTTCGGTATGCGATTTCACCCTTGAAAGGTTCATAGCCTTCGAAGATGGTGTTGATGATACCGTTACCTTTTGTATCGGTCATGAAATCACCACGATAACCGATTAATCCACGGGAAGGAATCTTAAACTCGATTCGGGTGTATCCTCCGGCGATAGGAGTCATGTTCTGAAGCTCACCCTTTCTCTGAGAAAGCTTTTCAATAACTGCTCCGGTGAATTCGTCCGGTACGTCTACGTAAGCTCTTTCCATAGGCTCTAAGAGCTTTCCGTTTTCATCTTTATGATATAAAACTTCTGCTTTGGATACGGCAAATTCGAATCCTTCACGACGCATGTTTTCGATTAATACGGACAAGTGTAATTCACCACGTCCAGATACTTTTAAGGTATCTGCATTGTCGGTGTCTTCTACACGAAGAGATACGTCAGTGTTTAATTCCTTCATCAAACGTTCTCTGATGTGACGGGAAGTAACGTATTTTCCTTCCTGTCCAGCAAGAGGACTGTCGTTTACGATGAAGTTCATGGAAATGGTAGGCTCAGAAATCTTCTGGAAAGGAATGGCTTCTGGAGCTTCCGGCCCACAAATGGTATCTCCGATGTGAATATCTGAAATACCGGAAATAGCAACGATAGAACCGATGCCTGCTTCTGTAACGTCTACCTTATTCAATCCATCGTATTCATATAATTTTGAAATACGGACTTTTTCTAATTTGTCAGGATCGTGATGGTTTACTACAACAGCTTCCTGATTTAACTTGATGGAACCGTTATCTACTTTTCCGATACCGATACGACCAACGAATTCATTGTAGTCGATGGTGGAAATCAATACCTGAAGGTTTGCATCCGGATCACCTTCCGGTGCAGGAATATAGTCGATAATGGTTTCGAACAATGCTTCCATGTCTTTCTTTTCGTCGTTTAAATCCTTAACGGCAAAACCTTCTTTTGCGGAAGCATAGATGAAAGGACAATCCAACTGTTCGTCGGAAGCATCCAAATCCATAAACAATTCCAATACTTCGTCGATTACTTCATCGGGACGGGCTTCGGGACGGTCAATTTTGTTGATACAAACAATAACCGGTAAGTCCAAATCCAATGCTTTCATCAAAACGAATTTAGTCTGGGGCATAGCTCCTTCAAAAGCATCTACTACAAGAACTACACCGTCTACCATCTTAAGAACACGTTCTACTTCGCCGCCGAAGTCAGCATGTCCTGGTGTGTCGATAATGTTAATTTTGGTATCTTTATAATAAACGGCTGTGTTTTTGGATAAGATGGTAATTCCACGTTCACGCTCAATATCATTTGAGTCCATGACACGTTCTTGAACTTCCTGGTTCTCACGAAAAACACCACTTTGCTTCAAAAGTTCATCTACGAGAGTAGTTTTACCATGATCTACATGGGCGATGATTGCGATATTACGAATATCTTCTCTTTTTTGAATCATGAATATCCTTCTTTCTTATTTTATCTAAACTTGCACGACCTTAATATTTTAGCAACATTATTTCTATAATACAAGGCAAAAAGTACACAAAGGAATCCCGTATAATAGCGGTTTATAAGATAAAAGTTGCTAATTTTTGAAAGTTGTAATATAATTTGTCTAATTTCGTGATTCTTTGAAGTTTTTATATGGAGGACCATCATGGAAAAAGGAATCATTCAGATTTATTACGGTGCAGGGATTGGAAAAACCTCAGCAGCGTTGGGAAATGCTATTCGTAGGGCAAGCAACGGTGCGACGGCTTATTTTATCCGATTCTTGAAGGGACAGTTTGATTCAGAGTATTTGACCCGGTTAGAGCCGGAAATCAAAACCTTTCGCTTTGAGCGTTCCTTAAATGGTTTTGATACCTTAAATGAAGAAGAACGCCAAGAGGAAAAGGCAAATATCCTAAACGGACTTAACTTCGCTAAAAAAGCACTTTCCACAGGAGAATGTGATATTCTTGTGCTGGATGAAATTTTAGGTGCTGTCAACGAAGGCGTTGTGTCTGCAGATGATATAAAGGAAGTATTGAGTCAAAGAGGCCCCTTTACTTCTGTGATTATGACAGGTATAGAACTTCCGGAAGAAATCCGTGAGATTTCCGATCAGGTGCTGAATATTGTACCGGAAAAGGAAGTGGAAAGCATTGACACTGTATAGGTGGAATGCTATAGTTGAATAGATATGAGATAGAGGTCGCGTGACTTATGAGTAGCAAGTGGGATGAGACAGGCTCAGATGAAAACTTGCAAAAGGGAGGAACGCCGAAAGGGTTGATTTCCTGTAGTTGAACTCTTGGGCATAAATTTAAGAGATTTATGACTGTCATCGTAAGATGGGGAGCTATCGTGATTTTAAACACCACCGGCTCCGCAGAGTCGGTTTTTTTTATTGTAAAGTTGGAGGTTACTTATGGCTATTTTTAAAGGCGCCGGTGTAGCAATTGTTACACCTATGAAAGAAAACTACGAAGTAAACTATGAAAAGTTAGAAGAGTTAATCAATTTTCAGATTGATAACGGTACAGATGCAATTATTATTGCAGGTACCACAGGTGAAAGCTCTACCTTGTCCATGGAAGAACATAGAGAGGTTATCAAGGCTGCAGTTCGTTTTGTAAAAGGCCGTGTTCCCGTAGTTGCTGGAACAGGTTCCAATGCGACAAAGACTGCAATTCAGTTGACCAAAGAAGCAGAAGAAGACGGAGCAGATGCTGCACTTATTGTTACTCCTTATTACAATAAGGCAACTCAGGCTGGTTTGATTCAGCATTATGGAATGATTGCCGATGAGACAAAACTTCCCATTATTTTATACAATGTTCCCGGAAGAACCGGTTGCAATTTAATGCCGGAAACCGTTGCTGAATTGGTAAAGACCAAGAGCAATATTGTAGGTTTAAAAGAAGCTACTGGAAATATGGCTCAGGCTTCAAAGACCATGGCTCTTTGCGACGGCAACTTGGAAATGTATTCCGGAGAAGATGGATTGGTAGTACCTCTTTTATCCATCGGTGGTATTGGTGTAATTTCCGTTATCTCCAATATTGCTCCTAAGCAGACACATGATATGGTAGCAAGCTTCTTAAATGGCGATGTTGAAACAGCAAGAAAGCTTCAGTTAAAGGCGCTCCCTGTTGTAGATGCTTTGTTCTCTGAGGTAAATCCTATCCCTGTAAAGAAGGCATTAAACCTTATGGGAATGGAAGTTGGTTCCCTTCGTCCTCCCCTTTGCGATATGGGCGAGGCAAATGCAAAAGTGCTTGAAGCAGCAATGAAAGAATACGGGCTTTTGTAAAAGGTGAGTTATGCATTTGTGCCAGATGATTCAAAACGACGGATATAAGAAAGAGGATAAAAACATGACAAAAGTTATTATGCATGGCTGTAACGGCCATATGGGTCAGGTCATCTCCAAGATTATTGAGGAAGATGAGACCATAGAAATTGTTGCCGGGGTAGATCCTTTTGATGAAGGAAAGAATCCTTACCCTGTATTTTCTTCCATTGCAGATTGCGATGTAGATGCAGATGCCATTATTGATTTTTCCAACGTAAAAGCAATTGATGGTTTATTGGATTACTGTGAAGAAAAAAAGGTCCCTGTTGTACTTTGTACTACTGGCTTGTCTGAAGAGCAGATTGCTCGTGCAGAAAGTGTTAGCAAGACCAATGCAGTACTTCGCTCCGCAAATATGTCTTTGGGCATTAATACCCTTATGGATTTGTTAAAGAAAGCAACTGCTGTTTTTGCAGAAGCCGGATTTGATGTGGAAATCGTAGAGAAGCATCATAATCAAAAACTGGATGCGCCTTCCGGAACGGCTTTGGCATTGGCAGATTCTGTTAACTCCGTATTAAACAATGAATATGAATATGTTTATGACCGTTCTCAGGTTCGTAAGAAACGTGAGAAAAAGGAAATTGGTATTTCTGCAATCCGTGGTGGCAACATCGTGGGTGAGCATGATGTGATCTTTGCAGGACAGGATGAGGTGATTACCTTCCGCCACACTGCTTATTCCAAGGCAGTCTTTGGAAAAGGTGCTGTGGAGGCAGCAAAGTTCCTTGCCGGAAAGCCTGCTGGTTTCTACGATATGGCAGATGTTATCGCTGCAAAATAGTAGAGCTACTATATTAATTAAATAACACAAGAAAACCTCCCCCCATATCCTTAAGTACAGTCGGTTTCTAAGTGTCTACCATCGCTCGTCAAGGAGTTCGGTCTGCGTTGCGGTGCGGATGTCCAGTGGACATCTCTGCGAAGCAGAAGCACCGACCGAGTCGGCAGACGAGAATAGTCCTCGACCGAACACTTCGCTCGGTACACACGTAAGAAACCTTTGTAAAACAGGATATGGGGGGAGGTTTTCTTGTGTTTAGATAATAATAAATAAGAGAGGTTATATCTCCAGTGAGATATGACCTCTCTGCTTAATTTTATTGTTTTTTGCTGTGATATCTTCTTTCAAACATTTCCTTCCAAATGGTAGGATGGAAGAGCAGTACCATGGGGAAGAGCTCAAGTCTTCCTGCTAGCATATCGAACATTAACACTACTTTTGAAAGTGGTGTAAAGAATGCAAAATTCTGGGTGGGACCAACGGCTTCCAAACCAGGTCCGATATTATTAAAGGTGGCAATAACCGCCGTCAAATTTGTTTGCATGCTTTGTCCTTCAATGGATACCAAAAGCAAAGAAATCACAAAGATTGCAATGTAGGTATCAAAGAAAACATTGATGGAACGAATTACATCATGTTTAATGGGCTGCTTGTCGATGCTTAAGTGACGCACGCTTTTGGGGTGGATATAGGAAAAAGCTTCTTTAAAAAAGGCTTTTATAATCACGATGATACGTGAAACTTTAATACCACCGCCGGTACTTCCGGCACAGGCACCGATAAACATTAAAATTACCAAAACGGTTTTACTGAAGGATGGCCATAAATCAAAATCTGTCGTTGAAAAACCGGTTGTGGTTATAACGGACGCAACCTGAAAGGCTGATTTTGTAACAGCATCAAATACGCTGTTGCAAGACTGATAAATGTTTGCACTGATTAAAACAACAGATGCAAAAATGATTCCTAAGTAAACCCGAACCTCTTCCATCTTCAATGCTTTTTTAAAGTCACGAATTAAAAGGAAAAAGTAAGCATTAAAGTTGATTCCGAAGAGAATCATAAAAATGGTGACAACCCATTGAATCGTAACGCTGTAGCCTCCGATACTGGAGTTTTTGATTCCGAATCCACCGGTTCCGGCTGTACCAAATGCAGTACAGATGGAATCAAATATCGGCATGTTACAAAGGATTAAAATCAAAAATTCCAAAGCAGTTAAAAAGATGTAGATACTGTAAAGCAAAGTAGCGGTGGTCTTCATCTTTGGAACTAACTTTCCTACAGAAGGACCGGGGGATTCCGCACGCATCAAATTGATGTTGGAACCGCCACTCATGGGAATGATTGCCATTAAAAAGATCAGCACTCCCATTCCGCCAATCCAGTGGGTAAAACTTCTCCACAAAAGGGATGCATGGGAAAGTTCTTCCACGTCGGATAGGATGGAAGCTCCTGTAGTGGTAAAACCGGAGATGGTTTCAAACAACGCATCTAAAAAGCTTGGAATTTCACCGGTAATTACAAAGGGGATGGCTCCAAAGATGGATAAGAGAATCCAACTCAATGCAGTGGTAATGCATCCCTCTTTTAAATAAAACAGGTTTTCTTTTGGTTTCCGAATGGTAAACAGAATCCCTACAAAGAGACAAATCAGCGCTACCGCAAAGTAGGCCGTCCCTTCCGATTCGTGGTAAATCAAACCACAGAGTACTGGAATCAGTAAGAGAAATGCTTCTATTTTTAATACGGAACCTAAAATATAGCGAATAATTGATGTATTCATGACGCCTCCTATGCCAAAATATCCTGGATATTGGTGAATCCGGATTCGGTGGTAACAACCATGACATTATCGCCAACTTCAATGGTGTCGGCACCATTGGGGAAGATGATATCTTTTCCACGACAGATAAAAGCAATCATGAGGTTTTTCTTTAATTTTAAATTCATTAAAGGTGTGGACGTAACGGAAGATTTGCTTCCTACGTGGAATTCAATGGCTTCCGCACGATCATCAAACAGATGATAAATGGTTTCCACGTTACTATCGATGGATGCTCGTTTCGCACGGGCATAAGCAATGATAGCTTCTGAAGTAATCAGACGGGGAAACACCACGCTGTCCAAATCTAAAGTATTAATTACATTTTTGAAAGAAAAACGGTTTACTTTTGTAACGACTTTTGCGTCGGAAACCTGCTTTGCATGTAAGGTTAAAAGCACGTTTTCTTCATCAATTCCCGTAAGCGGGATGAAGGCATCTACAGAGTCGATACCGGCTTCTTTTAAAATTTCTGCATCGGTACCGTCACCGTTAATAATGATGGCTTCCGGAATTAAATCCGTAAGTTCTTCGCAACGGTTGCGATTCCATTCAATAATCTTGACAGAGATGCCGTCGGAGATGAGTCGCTTGGCAAGGTAATAAGATGCCTTTCCACCACCTACAATCAAACAATCTTTTGTTTGATTGGTAGGAATACTCAAAGAACGCAGACATTTTGCAGCGCTACGTTTGGGGGCTACAAAACTTACTACATCTCCTGCTTCGAACTTGAAACTACCGTAGGGGATGATGACTTCGCCCTGACGTTCTACTGCACAAAAGAGCATTTTAGGATGCTTTTCCTGAGAAAAATCAATAACGGATTTCCCTACTAAAGAATTGCAGTCCTTTAGTTTTAGTTTAATCAGTTCCGCTGTTCCATGGGCAAAGGAGTTTACCTCCAAAGCTGCCGGCAGATTTAAAATGCGGGCAATCTCGTTGGAAGCTTCCAACTCTGGATTGATAATCATGGCCAATCCCAATTTGTCACGTAAGTACGCAGAATCCTGACTGTAATCAGGGGTACGTACACGGGCAATTGCGGATAAATCCTTGGAAGCTGCCATGGTGGCAACTGTACAACATAAAAGATTTAATTCGTCGGATTCTGTTACTGCAATAAATAAATCTGTATCAGAAATGCCGGCCTCTTTCAGCACGCGGGTGCTTGCACCGTTTCCAACGATGCCCAATACATCATATGTATTGTTGATTTCATCCACCTTTGCCGAATCACTGTCAATCAGAGCAATCTCGTTTCCCTCTTTGCTCAATTGCTCTACCAATGTCGTTCCTACTTTTCCTGCTCCTACAATTAAAATATGAAGGGGACGTTTTGAGGAAGACGATTTAAAACCAAACATATTACGCCTCTTATTTATTATTTAGATAGAAATAAAATTATTTTGTTCCGAAAATACGGTCTCCCGCATCACCAAGTCCGGGACAGATGTAAGCATCTTCATTTAATTCACGGTCAAGATGTCCGACGTAAACCTGAACGTCGGGATGAGCCTTTGTAAGTCTCTCCAGACCTTCGGGAGCTGCAATGATGCACATGAATTTAATCTTCTTTCCGCCGTGTTCTTTGATGAAGTCTAAAGCTTCAGTAGCAGAACCACCGGTTGCAAGCATAGGATCTACAACAAGGATAGTACGCTGTTCAATAGGATCCGGTAATTTGCAGTAGTATTCATGAGGTTCATGAGTAACAGGGTCACGGTAAAGACCGATGTGACCAATCTTTGCAGAAGGAACTAAGTTTGTGATTCCTTCTACCATACCAAGTCCTGCACGTAAAATAGGAACGATGGCAAGTTTCTTTCCTGCAATCATAGGAGTCATGCAGGTTTCGATGGGTGTTTCAATTTCCACATCTTCAACAGGGAGATCGCGAAGTGCTTCGAAGCCCATCAATGTAGCTATTTCTTCAACCAAGGTACGGAATTCGTTTGTACCTGTGTTTTTATCTCTCAACATTGAAATTTTGTGTTGGATCAAAGGGTGATCCATGATATTTACATTTTCCATTGTTTACCTCCATTTTAAATATCCAAAATCGTACTATATTATATCATAATTTTTATGTCAATAAATCATATAATAAATGATTGAAAAAAGAGCAAAAATCGGTATACTAATTCATAGTGTAAAAAAATGGTCGAAATATGACCGGGTAATTATAATAAGAAGAGGAGTATTGCATTCATGGAAACAAAAGCGATTAAAGATGCTTCGCAGCTTGGTACAGCAAAAATGTTGTTACTGGGATTGCAGCACATGTTTGCTATGTTTGGAGCTACTATTTTAGTACCCATTCTTGTAAACAACTACTTTGAAGGGGAAGGACTTTCTGTACAGGTTACTCTGTTTTGTGCTGGTGTAGGTACATTGTTATTCCATTTCATTACAAAAAGAAAGGTACCTGCGTTCTTAGGTTCTTCTTTTGCATTCTTAGGTGGATTCGCAACCATCGCAAGTTTAAATACCGGTATTTATGCTGATATGACAATGGGAGAAAAACTTCCTTATGCTTGTGGCGGTATTGTAGTAGCCGGACTTTTGTACATTGTATTGGCTTTGATTATTAAAGTCGTAGGTGTGGAAAAGGTAATGAAGTATTTACCCCCTGTAGTTACAGGACCGATTATTATTTGTATCGGACTTTCCCTTGCACCTTCTGCTGTTACAAATGCTTCTACCAACTGGTTATTGGCAGTAATTGCATTTGCAGTTGTATTGTTCTTTAACATTTGGGGAAGAGGAATGTGGAAGATTATTCCTATTTTGCTTGGTGTTGTGATTTCCTATGTATTTGCATTAGTTTTCAATGCTGCAGGAATGACAAATGCTGACGGAAGTGCTATTTTGGACTTTACCAATGTGGCTGCTGCAAAGGTGGTAGCTGTACAGCCTTTCGTACTTTGCAAGTTTGATATTACCGCAATTTTGGTAATGGCTCCCATCGCAATTGCAACTATGATGGAGCACGTTGGTGATATTTCAGCAATTTCTGCAACTGTAGATGAAAACTTTATTGAAGATCCCGGCCTTCACAGAACTTTGATGGGTGATGGTCTTGCAACTGCATTTGCCGGATTGGTTGGTGGACCTGCAAACACAACTTACGGTGAAAACACCGGTGTGTTGGAACTTAGCCGTGTTCACGATCCTAGAGTAATTCGTCTTGCAGCAGTTTACGCTGTAGTACTTTCCTTCTCACCCAAGGTTGCTGAGTTAATCGGTTCTTTGCCTACCGCAATTATCGGTGGTGTCAGCTTCGTTCTTTATGGAATGATTTCAGCAATCGGTGTACGTAACGTAGTTGAAAACAAGGTTGACTTTACAAAGTCAAGAAACTTGATTGTTGCAGCTGTAATCCTGGTAAGTGGTTTGGGATTCTCTGATGGAATCACCTTCACTGTAGCAGGAACTCCTATTACTTTGACATCTCTTGCAATCGCTGCAATTGCCGGTATCGTATTAAATGCGATTTTGCCCGGAAAAGATTATGACTTTGAAGCATCCAAAAACGATGCAAAGAAGTTAAAAGAATTTAAAGACTGATTGATATAAACACAAACACGAAAAGAAACCCCCTCAGGAATGAATTCGTTCATTGTCTGAGAGGGCTTCTTTTTATTTTAGGAGAAAATTCAAAATCTATAAATAAGTATCGATACGACGGTAAACCTTTTGGGTTAGTGTATTTAATTCGCTTAAGAAATTACTCTTCGTAGAAGAGGTGGAAGAAAAGGTGATTCCCAAGTCTTCCAATTCATCTTCATATTTTGAAGCAAATTCCTGCATTTTTTTCCCAAGCTTTTTGATGTCTTTGGATGAGGAAGAAGTGCTGGAATCCAAGCTGTAGTTGTAGGTGTCGGCAAAGGCTTTTAAGGTTTTGTAAAATTTGATGTTTTCTGCATCAGTATCATCTGTTGAACCATCACCGTAATCATAGTCTTCCAAAGCACGAATCGCCTTTTTTAAAGCCAAAGAGTCCGCGGTGGAAAGCTGCTTCTCGGTAGCCTCCTCCCGGTTGGTTTTGGAGGCAAACTGTCGGTTTTTCGAATAAAAGTCTCTTAAAAATACACTGGATGTAACAGAATAATTTGCCATAACGATTCCTTTCGTTGCTACACTTCTATTTTTTATATCGGTAATTTCCATAAAAAATGAAGATGGAAATTGAGATTAAGGGTAAAAGTGGCGAAGTGAATAAAGGAAGAGGTTTCAAACTTGTTATTTTGTTTTCTCTACCATATAATAAGTAAGAATTTAGTTGATACTCGAGTGAGTATATCATGTACAAAGAAAGGACACGTTACATGAACCAGAAAAAAGTGATTGTAATTGACTTTGGCGGACAGTATAACCAGTTGGTTGCTCGTCGTGTCAGAGAGTGTAATGTTTATTGTGAGATTTATTCCTATAAAACGGATTTGTCTAAGATTAAAGAGATGAATCCAAAGGGAATTATTTTAACCGGTGGCCCAAACAGTGTTTATGAAGAAGGGGCTGCAACCTGCTCCAAAGAGTTGTTTGAACTTGGAATCCCGGTGCTGGGACTTTGCTATGGTGCTCAGCTTATGTCCTTCGTTTTGGGAGGAAATGTAGAACGGGCTTCTGCCAGAGAATACGGAAAAACCGAGACTCATTTTGATACAACTTCCAAAATGTTTGCAGGTATTCCGGAAACATCTGTTGTTTGGATGAGCCATTTTGATTATATTTCAAAACTTGCTCCCGGATTTACTTCGGTAGCTCATACAGATAATTGTCCTGTGGCTGCAGCAGAAAATGCGGAGAAAAACTTATATGCCATTCAGTTCCATCCTGAAGTTTTGCATACACAGTACGGAAAAGAAATTTTGTTTAACTTTGTTCGCAATATTTGTGGATGTGAAGGAACCTGGAGAATGGATTCTTTCGTTGAAACACAGATTAAAGATATCCGTAAAAAAGTTGGAGATGGGAAAGTGCTTCTGGCTTTATCCGGCGGAGTGGATTCTTCCGTATTGGCTGCCCTTTTGGCAAAAGCAATCGGACCGCAGCTTACCTGCGTATTTGTTGATCATGGTCTTCTTCGTAAAAATGAAGGGGATGAAGTAGAAGAAGTCTTTGGAAAAAGCGGAAACTTCGATGTTAACTTTGTTCGTGTAAATGCAAAAGACAGATACTATGCAAAATTGGCAGGGGTAAGCGAGCCTGAGCGTAAGAGAAAAATTATCGGTGAGGAATTCATCCGTGTATTTGAAGAAGAGGCAAAGAAAATCGGTGCTGTAGATTTCTTGGCCCAGGGAACTATCTATCCTGATGTGGTAGAAAGTGGTCTTGGCGGAGAAAGCGCAGTGATTAAGTCTCACCACAATGTAGGAGGTTTGCCTGATTTCGTTGATTTCAAAGAAATCATTGAACCTTTGAGAGATTTGTTTAAGGATGAAGTTCGTAAAGCAGGTTTAGAACTTGGACTTCCGGAGTACTTGGTATTCCGTCAGCCTTTCCCCGGACCCGGACTTGGAATCCGTATCATCGGTGATGTTACAGAAGAAAAGGTTCGTATCGTTCAGGATGCGGATGCTATCTTCAGAGAAGAAGTTGCAGCAGCTGCTGAAGCTTGGAAGCAGGAAAATGGTATCGGAGCAGAAGAGAGAAGTGCTCTTTCTGTCAGCGAACGATTTGAAGCTGCTTATAACAGCAATCCCTTATGGATGCCAGATCAGTACTTCGCAGCACTGACCAACATGCGTTCCGTAGGTGTTATGGGTGATGAAAGAACCTACGACTACGCAGTAGCACTTCGTGCAGTTCGTACAGTAGACTTTATGACCGCCGAATCAGCAGAGATTCCTTTTGAAGTTTTGCAGAAGGTAATGAGCCGAATCATTAACGAAGTTCGCGGAGTCAACAGAGTAATGTATGATTTGACCAGCAAGCCCCCGGGAACGATTGAGATGGAGTAGACCCGAAGTGGTTTAGAGGTTCATCCTTAGAATTCAGTATTTTCAAGGTCTGAGACTATGTGAAAATCACATGGTTTCGGGCCTTTTTTTTGTCGTGATTCTAATATGATTTTAAAAATCATAAAAAAGTAAAAACGGCGAATCGTCTCAGAACTAATTTCTATTCTGTTTTTCATTTTATATTTTCCACAAAAATTAAAAATTTGGCTGATTTTTAGTAATGGCCCCATAACTGAACCAAATGAGTTTTAGAAAGAAAAAAAAGATTTATTTTGGAGGTATCAGTTATGGTAGATAGCACAACATTTATTTCAGTCAAAGACATTATGAAAACACTTAGTGTTTCTGAATCAAAGGCGTATTCCGTAGTACGCGAACTCAACAAGGAGCTCACAGACAAGGGATATATGGTTATTCCCGGCAAGGTGAGCAGAAAGTATTTTGAGGAACGTTTCTATGGCGTAGAGGTACCGGGAAAGGAGGAAACACATGCCGGCAACGAAAGACAAGAAGCG